>CATOKN010000008.1 GCA_951800425.1 uncultured Lachnospiraceae bacterium | reverse complement strand
TGGAAGAAAGCATGTGCCCGTGTATGGTACGGAGGATATGGTAGGTCATAAGCTCGGTGAGTTCGTAGCAACCAGAACTTACAGGGGACATGGAAAAGACGAAAAGAAATCAGGCGTCAGATAATTTGAAAGGAGGTTTTATCCATGGCAAAAGGACATAGATCCCAGATAAAGAGAGAAAGAAATGCAGTAAAAGATACACGGCCTTCCGCAAAATTATCTTATGCCAGAGTATCCGTTCAGAAAGCTTGTTTTGTACTGGACGCAATCCGCGGAAAAGACGTAACAACTGCGCTTGCCATTTTAACTTATAATCCGAGATACGCTTCCAGCTTAATTTTGAAGCTGTTAAAATCTGCAGTTGCGAATGCAGAAAACAATAACGGAATGAAAGCGGAGAACCTTTACGTTGCAGAATGCTATGCAAATAAAGGACCGACAATGAAGAGAATCAGACCAAGGGCACAGGGCAGGGCTTACAGGATCGAAAAGAGAATGAGCCACATCACATTGGTATTGGATGAGAAATAAGGAGGGCGAACATGGGACAGAAAGTAAATCCTCATGGCTTAAGAGTTGGAATCATTAAAGATTGGGACTCTAAATGGTATGCGGAGGGAGATTTTGCAGATTTCTTAATTGAAGACTACAATATCAGGACGTTTCTTAAGAAAAAATTGTACGCAGCAGGTGTTTCCAGAATTGAAATTGAACGTGCGTCTGACCGCGTAAAAGTCATTATTTATACGGCGAAGCCTGGCGTAGTGATTGGAAAAGGCGGAGCAGAGATCGAAAAGGTAAAAGCTGAAGTCCAGAAGCTTACGGATAAGAAATTAGTCGTAGATATTAAAGAAGTAAAAAGACCGGACAAAGATGCCCAGTTGGTCGCAGAAAACATCGCGCTGCAATTGGAAAACCGTGTTTCTTTCAGAAGGGCAATGAAATCCTGTATGGGACGCTGCATGAAAGCAGGAGCAAAAGGAATTAAGACGTCTTGTTCCGGACGCCTTGGCGGAGCAGATATGGCGCGTACGGAATTTTACAGCGAAGGAACGATTCCGCTTCAGACGCTTCGGGCAGATATTGATTATGGATTTGCAGAGGCAGATACAACTTACGGAAAAGTAGGCGTAAAGGTTTGGGTCTACAAAGGAGAAGTACTTCCGACAAAAGGAAATAAGGAAGGAGGAACCCGGTAATTATGTTAATGCCAAAAAGAGTAAAACATCGTAAGCAGTTTCGCGGCAGCATGCGCGGAAAGGCAACCAGAGGAAATAGAATTGTCAATGGTGAATTTGGTATTGTTGCCATGGAGCCATGCTGGATCAAATCAAATCAGATAGAGGCGGCCCGTGTTGCCATGACGCGTTATGTAAAGCGCGGCGGTAAAGTCTGGATTAAAATTTTCCCGGACAAACCGGTAACCACAAAGCCGGCTGAGACGCGAATGGGTTCCGGTAAAGGAACGCTTGAGTACTGGGTGGCCGTAGTAAAGCCAGGACGCGTAATGTTTGAGATTTCCGGAGTTCCGGAAGAAGTTGCAAGGGAAGCATTACGTCTTGCTATGCACAAATTACCCTGTAAATGTAAAATAGTTTCACGGGCAGATTTAGAAGGCGGTGAATCAAATGAAAACTAAAAAATATTTAGAAGAATTAAAATCACAGTCTGTGGCAGAATTAAATGTCCAGTTGGTAGAAGCGAAGAAAGAGCTTTTCAATTTGAGATTCCAGAATGCAACGAATCAGTTGACGAATACAAGCAGAATTAAAGAAGTAAGAAAGAATATTGCCAGGATTCAAACGATTATTACCGAAAAATCCAGCGTGGCTGAGTAAGGCGGAAAGGAGAATATAGACTGTGGAAGAGAGAAATCTTAGAAAAACGCGTACAGGCGTTGTTGTAAGCGACAGAATGGATAAGACAATTGTTGTTGCCGTCAGAGATAACGTAAGACATCCGCTTTACAATAAAATCGTAAAGAAGACTTATAAATTAAAGGCGCATGACGAAAACAATGACTGCAGGATTGGCGATACGGTCAAAGTAATGGAAACAAGGCCTTTGTCGAAAGAAAAAAGATGGAGACTTGTAGAGATTATCGAAAGAGCGAAATAGAAAAAGAAGCGCCCGCAGGGCATAACGTATGCCATTTTGCCAGGGCAGAAAGAAGGAGGCTGCACAAGCATGATACAACAGGAAAGCAGACTGAAAGTAGCCGATAACACAGGCGCAAAAGAAATTTTGTGCATTCGCGTTATGGGCGGCTCTACCAGAAGATATGCGAGAATCGGCGATGTGATTACTGCTACGGTAAAAGACGCAACACCAGGCGGCGTTGTTAAAAAAGGCGACGTAGTGAAAGCCGTAGTTGTGCGTACAAAAAAGAGTACCCGTCGTAAAGATGGTTCTTATATTAGTTTTGATGAAAATGCTGCTGTGATTATCAAAGAAGACAAAACCCCCAGAGGAACCCGTATCTTTGGGCCGGTAGCCAGAGAGCTGCGTGAAAAGCAGTTTATGAAAATTGTTTCACTGGCTCCGGAAGTATTGTAGTATAGGAGGTGCTTTGATGGCTACGAGTAAAATTAAAAAAGGCGATCTGGTAAAAGTTATCGCCGGCAGAGATAAAGACAAAGAAGGAAAGGTAATTTCCGTAGACAGGAAGAAGAACAGGCTTCTTGTAGAAGGAATCAATATGATTACCAAGCATACAAAGCCCAGCATGGCAAATCAGCAGGGCGGCATTGTTCATCAGGAAGGGCCAATTGACGCGTCAAACGTAATGTATCTTCACAAAGGAAAGCCAACGAGGATTGGATTTAAGATGGATGGAGATAAAAAAGTTCGTTTTGCCAAATCAACTGGTGACATCATTGATTAATCGGAGAGGAGGACAAAACAGGTGAGTAGACTCAGAGAGCAGTATCAGAACGAAATCGTAGACGCTATGATGAAAAAGTTCGGATATAAAAATAAATTGCAGGTACCCAAGCTTGACAAGATTGTTGTAAATATGGGAGTCGGAGAAGCGAAAGAAAACGCCAAAATCTTAGAGGCGGCCGTTAAGGATATGGAGACGATAACCGGTCAAAAGGCAATCGTTACAAAGGCAAAGCATTCCATCGCAAATTTTAAAATCAGAGAAGGCATGCCCATTGGCTGCAAGGTTACGTTAAGAGGCGAAAAAATGTACGAGTTTTTAGATCGTCTTGTAAACCTGGCGCTTCCCCGCGTTCGCGACTTCCGCGGCATCAATCCAAATGCTTTTGACGGCAGGGGAAATTATGCGCTTGGCATCAAAGAGCAGTTGATCTTCCCGGAGATCGAATACGATAAGATTGATAAAATCAGAGGAATGGACGTTATTGTCGTAACTACAGCAGGAACCGATGAAGAGGGACGCGAATTATTAACCCAGTTCGGTATGCCGTTTGCAAAGCAATAGGAGGGAATTTTAATGGCGAAAACATCTATGAAAGTAAAACAGCAGCGGAAAGCAAAATTCTCTACCAGAGAATATAACCGTTGCAGGATTTGCGGACGTCCGCATGCATACTTGAGAAAATATGGTGTCTGCAGAATATGTTTCCGGGAATTGGCGTACAAGGGACAGATTCCGGGCGTAAAAAAAGCAAGCTGGTAAGGAGGAAAATTCATCATGACAATGAGCGATCCAATTGCAGATATGCTTACAAGAATTCGTAATGCAAATACTGCGAAACATGATACGGTAGATATTCCTGCATCTAAGATGAAAATCGCAATCGCCAGCATTCTGGCAGATGAGGGATATATTGCAAAATATGACATCATTGAGGAAAACAATTTTAAAACAATTCGTGTGACCTTGAAATATGGTGCAGATAAAAATGAAAAAGTTATTTCCGGGATCAAAAGAATTTCAAAACCCGGACTTCGCGTTTATGCCGGAAAAGAAAAGATTCCTTATGTGCTTGGCGGATTGGGCATTGCAATCCTTTCCACAAATCAGGGAATTATTACAGATAAGCAGGCCAGAAAGCTTCATGTTGGCGGCGAAGTTCTCGCATTTGTATGGTAGGCCGAAAGCAATTTAGTGAAATCAAGCCGTCAGGCGCAGATTGAGCTTAGCGCGAGGCCGTTCTGTGAGATTAGCGAAGCCAAGCCGTAGGCGCAGGCTGAGGTTAGCGAACAGAATTTCCCAGGGAAAGCAACTTATAAATAGAATAAAAAACAGGAGGTACGGGCATGTCACGTATAGGAAGAATGCCAATCGCAGTTCCCGCAGGCGTTACTGTGGATATTGCAGAAAATAATCATGTGACTGTAAAAGGTCCGAAAGGGACTCTGGAGAGGACTCTTGCGGCAGAGATGGAAATTAAGTTAGAAGATTCCGTAATTACTGTCGTAAGACCGAACGATGTAAAGAAAATGAAATCACTGCATGGTTTGACCAGAACCCTGATTCATAACATGATCGTCGGCGTAACCGACGGCTATTCAAAAGTTCTGGAAATCAACGGCGTTGGTTACAGGGCGGCCAAAGCCGGAAAGAAACTGACGTTAAACCTTGGATACTCTCATCCGGTGGAAATGACGGATCCGGAGGGCATAGAATCCGCAGTGGATGGAAATAAAATTACCGTAACAGGTATTGATAAAGAAAAAGTTGGCCAGTATGCTGCTGAAATCAGAGATAAGAGAAGACCTGAACCTTATAAAGGAAAAGGTATTAAGTATGCTGATGAGATTATCCGCCGCAAAGTTGGTAAGACGGGTAAAAAATAAATAAAGGAGTGGACAGAGAATGGTAAGTAAAAAATCAAGAGCAGAAGTTCGTGCAAAAAAGCATAAAAGGCTTCGTTATCATCTCGCCGGAACAGCGGAAAGACCGCGTCTGGCAGTTTTCAGAAGCAATAATCATATGTATGCTCAGGTAATCGATGATACCGTTGGCAATACACTTGTGTCTGCTTCTACCTTGGAAAAGGAAATAAAATCAGAGCTTGAAAAAACCAATAATGTAGAAGCAGCGGCGCACCTTGGAACAGTAATTGCCAAGAGGGCGTTGGATAAAGGAATCAGCACCGTGGTTTATGACAGAGGCGGATACATTTATCATGGCAAAGTCAAAGCTTTAGCCGATGCAGCCCGTGAAGCTGGGTTAAAGTTTTAGAAGGAGGACGCGAATACATGAAACGTACAATTATTGATGCTAGTCAATTAGAATTAAATGAAAAAGTGGTATCAATCAAACGTGTAACAAAAGTTGTTAAAGGTGGACGCAACTTCCGGTTTACGGCTTTGGTTGTTGTCGGCGACGGCAATGGTCATGTTGGCGCAGGTTTGGGAAAAGCAACTGAAATTCCCGAAGCAATCCGCAAGGGAAAAGAAGATGCAATGAAAAAATTAATTAAAGTAAAGCTGGATGACAATAAGAGTATCACACATGATACGACAGGAAAGCATACCGGCGCGTCCGTATTGTTAAAAAGGGCTCCGGAAGGTACCGGTGTAATTGCCGGCGGCCCTGCGCGTAGCGTCTGCGAACTCGCGGGCATCAGCAATATCCGTACAAAATCACTGGGTTCCAATAATAAGCAGAATGTTGTACTTGCTACGATCAACGCTTTGAGCCAGTTAAAGTCTCCGGAAGAAGTGGCGAGACTTCGCGGAAAATCCGTAGAAGAAATCCTGGGCTAAGGAGGATATGAGAAATGGCAGAAAAATTAAAAATCACATTAGTAAAATCTACGATCGGAGCAGTTCCCAAAAATAAGAAAACGGTTGTTGCGCTTGGATTAAACAAAATCGGCAAAACCGTTATTATGCCGGACAATCCGGGAATTCGGGGAATGATCCGCCAGGTAAATCACTTAGTAAAAGTAGAAGAAATTTAGTCACGGAGATAAGGAGGTGTCAGAATGGATTTATCAACTTTAAGTCCTGCAACGGGTTCTGTGCATAATAAATTCAGAAAAGGACGCGGACATGGTTCAGGAAACGGAAAGACTGCCGGAAAAGGACATAAGGGACAGAAAGCCCGTTCCGGAGGCACAAGGCCCGGTTTTGAAGGCGGCCAGATGCCGTTATACAGAAGAATCCCAAAGAGAGGCTTTACCTGCAGAAATTCCAGGGAAATTGTGGGAATCAATATGTCGACTCTTGAGGTATTCGACGATGGCGCTGTTGTTACAGTTGAAAACTTAATCGAAGCGGGAATCATAAAAAATCCCAGAGATGGTGTAAAGATTCTTGGCGGAGGAGAACTTACCAAGAAGCTTACCGTTCAGGTAAATGCATTCAGCGCAAGCGCAAAAGAAAGAATTGAGGCTCTTGGTGGAAAAGCAGAGGTGATCTAATGTTAAAGACACTCCGTAATGCATTTAAGGTAAAAGATATACGGAATCGGATTATATTCACGTTCTTCATGCTGATAATTATCAGAATTGGAAGCCAGCTTCCGGTGCCGGGCGTAAATAGAGATGTGTTTGCAGAATGGTTTGCAAGCCAGAGCGGAGACGCGTTTAGCTTTTTTGACGCGATTACCGGAGGCTCTTTCGAACAGATGTCAATTTTTGCGCTGAATATTACGCCTTATATCACAAGCTCCATTATTATGCAGCTTTTGACGATAGCAATTCCGAAGCTGGAAGAAATGCAAAAAGACGGCGAAGAGGGCAGAAAGAAAATTGCGGAGATTACCCGTTATGTGACAATCGGCCTTGCCTTGATCGAGTCAGTTGCAATGGCAATTGGATTTGGAAGAATGAATCAGCTGGAAGAATATAATGCATTGAGCGTAATTACCGTTGTCGTAACCCTGACCGCAGGTTCTGCAGTTCTTATGTGGCTGGGCGAGCGGATTACGGAAAAAGGAATCGGAAACGGCATATCCATCGTGCTTGTGATTAATATCATTTCACGTTTGCCGGAAGATTTCAGTACTTTATACCAGCAGTTTATTGCCGGACAGAGCATCCCGGCGAGAGCCGTTTTGGCGGCAGTCATCATCCTTGTGGTAGTTGTATTGATGGTGGTATTCGTTATTATTTTACAGGATGCGGAACGGAAAATTCCTGTACAGTATTCCAAGAGAATACAGGGCAGGAAACAGGTTGGAGGACAGTCTTCCCATATTCCGCTGAAAGTGAATACGGGCGGCGTAATTCCTGTTATTTTTGCGCAGTCTCTGATGCAGACGCCGGTGATTATCGCGTCTTTGTTTGGAAAGAATGAAGGAAGCGGAATCGTAAGCAAGATTTTAAGCGGATTGTCTCAGTCTAACTGGTGTAATCCGAGTCAGCCGGTTTATTCCATCGGCCTTGTGGTTTATATTGCGTTAATTATCGCGTTTGCATATTTTTATACGTCTATTACGTTCAATCCTCTGGAGATTGCGAATAATATGAAAAAGCAGGGCGGTTTTATTCCAGGCATTCGTCCCGGAAAGCCGACGAGCGATTATCTGTCAAAGATTCTGGGCTACATCGTCCTGATTGGGGCGGTCGGTCTGTCGATTGTCGCATTTATGCCCATTTTCTTCAGCGGCGTATTTAAGGCAAACGTATCCTTTGGAGGAACTTCAATTATCATTATCGTGGGCGTTGTGATCGAAACGATTAAGCAGATTGAATCACAGATGCTGGTACGTTACTACAAAGGATTTTTAAATGATTAAACAGTTATGCAGTAGTCCGGAAAGGCATGTCTCCACGGGACGTCTTTTGGGCTTACACTTGGAGATACTGGCGGATGCCGTATCTCCAAACGTGTCTAAATTTCCAAAGATTTGCCAGGCGGCATAAGGGAGTTTGGAAAAAAGCAGGAGGATGTATTTATGAAAATTATTATGTTAGGGGCGCCAGGAGCCGGAAAAGGCACACAGGCGAAGCAGATTGCAGAGAAATATCAGATTCCGCATATTTCAACGGGAGATATTTTCCGTGCAAATATCAAGGAAGGCACAGAGCTTGGAGCAAAAGCGAAAACATATATGGATCAGGGGCTTTTGGTACCGGATGAGCTTGTCGTAGAGCTTGTGGCAGATCGAATCATAAAAGACGACTGCAAAAACGGATTTGTGCTGGATGGATTTCCAAGGACGATTCCACAGGCCAAAGCGCTGGATGAAGCGCTTGCAAAGATGGGTGAAAAGATGGATTACGCCATTGACGTGGACGTTCCGGACGAAAATATTATAAACCGCATGGGCGGAAGAAGAGCATGCGTAAGCTGCGGAGCAACATATCATATCGTAAATATTCCGACAAAGGCAGAAGGCATTTGCGATAAATGCGGAAGCGAAGTCGTATTGAGGGACGACGATAAACCGGAAACGGTACAGAAGCGCCTCGGCGTATACCATGAGCAAACGCAGCCGCTGATTGAATATTACAGCGGGCAGGGCATTTTAAAATCCGTTGACGGGACGCGTCCGATGGAAGACGTATTTGCAGAAATTGTCCGGATTTTAGGAGCATGATTTATGCCGGTAACAATAAAATCTGCCCGGGAAATTGAACTTATGAGAGCAGCCGGGAAAATTCTGGGAAAAGTTCACCAGGATTTGGGAAAAGAATTAAAGCCGGGAATGACTACGTTAGAGATTGACCGCATAGGGGAAGAAATGATTCGAAGCTACGGCTGCATTCCTTCATTTAAAAATTACCATGGATTTCCTGCTTCCGTGTGCGTTTCCATAAACAATGAAGTAGTACACGGGATTCCGTCTGACAGGCGGTTTTTACAGGACGGGGACATTGTCAGCCTGGATATAGGCGTAAATTATAAGGGTTATCATTCTGATGCGGCCAGAACCCATGGTGTTGGAGCAATATCAGAGGCCGCGTATAAACTGGCGCTTCGCACCAGGGAGTGCTTCTTTGCCGGTATGCGTTATGCAACGGCGGGCTGCCATCTGCATCAAATATCCGCAGCAATTCACCAGTGCGCAGAACACTATAAGTACGGCGTAGTGAGGGATTTGGTCGGACATGGGATTGGCTCCCGGCTTCATGAAGAGCCGGAAGTGCCGAATTTTCGTAAATTTGGCAGAGGCATCCGGCTGCGGGCCGGAATGACGCTGGCAGTGGAACCAATGATAAATGAAGGAACCGGAAATGTGGAATGGCTTGACAACCAATGGACGGTTGTAACACAGGATCACAAGCTGTCTGCACATTATGAAAATACAATTCTGATTACAAAGGGCGCGCCTGAGATTTTATCCATTACAGATGATGAGATTTTGGAAGGAATCTGGACGCCGGGAGGGACGGCATGAGAATAGAATTTGCAAAATCCCTGTCGGGCCACGATAAAAATCAATATTATCTGATTTTGGAAAAGGCGGGAAGATTTGCGTATCTGGCGGACGGAAAGACGCATACCATGGATTGCCCAAAGAAAAAGAATGAAAAGCATTATCAGATTGTGAAAAATATTCCAAAAGATATTCTGGAGCAGTTGAAAGAAATCGAATCACTGACCGATGATATTATATATCGGGCAGTCAGAGCATATGAACGATCAGTCAATAAGCAGTAGGAGGCAGGAAAATGTCAAAAGCAGACGTTATAGAAGTAGAGGGAAAAGTAATTGAGAAACTCCCCAATGCAATGTTTCAGGTAGAGCTGGAAAACGGCCATAAGATACTGGCGCATATCAGCGGCAAACTCAGAATGAATTTTATTCGTATTTTGCCCGGAGATAAAGTTACAATCGAAATGTCTCCGTATGATTTGACCAAGGGAAGGATTATATGGAGGGATAAATAAATTTATTGACGCATCTAAAGCGCTGTGCTATAATAGCATACGTATGCCACACTGTGTGGACATGAGAAAGGAACGCCGCCAGGGCATAGCATATGTTGCATTGCGCGGACAGTGGAAAGGAGGTTTTCGCGGTGAAAGTAAGGTCTTCAGTAAAGCCTATGTGCGAAAAATGCAAGGTAATTAAGAGAAAAGGAAGTATACGTATTATTTGTGAAAATCCAAAACACAAGCAGAGACAGGGATAAAGCCTGTCGGTAAATTATGTGCGGCTGCAGCGAAAAAGCCGCAGGGTTTGTTTCGCTGTTCATAATAACGCAGTACGCAAGTACTGCTTTTGTCCGTATTCGAATTCAGCATACCGGAATTCGAAGACGTCTTTTGATTTTAAGTGATGAAGAGGGAATGGGGCCATGCACAACATTTCAGGCCGGGGAACCGGAGCTGTATGGAACCGTTGCCAAAAGTAATAAGCCGGGGAGAGAAACGGCCTTGGCTGACAAACAATTTTTATGAAGTACCCGCAGGGCATAACTTATGCCGCGCTGCGTGGGCAATAATTATGGAGGTGCAACGACGAATGGCTCGTATCGCAGGTGTAGATTTACCAAGAGAAAAGCGTGTTGAAATCGGTTTGACTTACATTTACGGAATTGGCAGATCCAGTTCCAACCGCATCCTTGCGGAAGCGAAAGTGAATCCGGATACGCGCTGCCGTGATTTGACGGATGAAGAAGTAAAAAGAATCAGCGAAGTAATTGACGCGTCTCAGACGGTAGAAGGTGATTTGAGAAGGGAAATTGCTTTAAACATCAAGAGGCTTCAGGAAATCGGATGTTATCGCGGCATCCGTCACAGAAAAGGACTTCCGGTTCGCGGTCAGAATACGAAGACAAATGCAAGAACCAGAAAAGGTCCAAAAAGAACTGTTGCGAATAAGAAAAAGTAAAAATAATATAGAAGAAAGTAGGTTAGTTTTATTATGGCTAAAGTTACAAGAAAAGTGACAAAAAAGCGTGTTAAGAAAAACGTTGAACGCGGACAGGCACACATTCAGTCATCTTTTAATAATACAATCGTAACCATAACAGATACTGAAGGAAACGCTTTATCATGGGCAAGCGCAGGTGGCCTTGGGTTCAGAGGTTCAAGGAAATCTACTCCTTATGCTGCTCAGATGGCGGCTGAAACAGCAACCAAGGCAGCATTAATTCATGGCTTAAAATCAGTAGATGTTATGGTAAAAGGACCAGGTTCCGGAAGAGAAGCGGCAATCAGAGCGCTTTCTGCCTGCGGCCTGGAGGTAACAAGTATCAGAGACGTAACGCCGGTTCCTCACAATGGATGCCGTCCGCCAAAACGCAGGAGAGTTTAATCAATCTAACAGGAGGGATAGTCAAAGATGGCAGTGAACAGAGTTCCTATTCTTAAAAGATGCAGATCGCTTGGATTAGATCCGGTTTATTTAGGAGTAGATAAAAAATCAAACAGAGAATTAAAAAGGGCAAACAGAAAGATTTCTGAATACGGCCTACAGTTAAGAGAAAAGCAGAAGGCAAAATTCATATACGGCGTATTGGAGAAGCCTTTCCATAATTATTATGTAAAAGCGGACAGGATGAAAGGCATGACGGGTGAAAACCTGATGGTTATGCTGGAAAGCAGACTGGACAATGTTATTTTCCGTCTTGGCTTTGCAAGAACGAGGAGAGAATCCAGACAGGTAGTTGGACATAAGTTTATTACGGTAAATGGAAAGCGCGTAAATATTCCATCCTACAGGGTAAAAGCCGGCGATGTTATCGAGGTCGTAGAAAAGAGCAAGGGAATCCAGAGATTTAAAGATATTTTGGAAGTAACAGGCGGAAGGCTGGTTCCGGAATGGCTTGACGTAGATACGGAAAACTTAAAAGGAGTCGTAAAAGAGTTACCTTCCAGAGATCAGATCGACGTACCTGTGAACGAAATGCTTATCGTCGAGTTGTACAGTAAGTAATCTAAGTCCGGCAGGATAGTCATATACCCGAATAAGGAGGGCTTTATAGTGTTTGATTTTGAAAAACCGAAAATTGAGATCGCTGAAATTTCAGAAGACAAAAAGTATGGAAGATTTGTCGTAGAGCCTCTGGAAAGAGGTTACGGTACGACGCTTGGCAATTCTTTGAGAAGAATTATGCTCTCTTCTTTACCAGGTGCAGCGGTAAGTCAGGTGAAAATTGACGGCGTGTTACACGAATTCAGTTCGATTCCTGGCGTAAAAGAAGATGTGACTGAAATTATCATGAACATCAAGAATCTTGCACTTAAAAATACATGTCCGACAGATGAGCCAAAAGTTGCTTACATTGAATTTGAGGGTGAAGGCGTTATTACGGCTGCTGATATTCAGGCTGATCCTGATATTCAGATTTTAAATCCGGATTTAGTGATTGCAAACTTAAACGGAGGAGCTGACAGTAAGCTTTATATGGAGCTTACGATTACAAAAGGCCGGGGTTATGTCAGTTCAGAGAAGAATAAATCTGAAGACGTGCCAATTGGAGTAATTGCAGTGGATTCTATTTATACTCCTGTGGAGCGCGTAAATCTGACAGTTGAAAATACCCGCGTAGGTCAGATTACCGATTACGATAAACTCACATTGGATGTATTTACCAATGGGACATTAGAACCCGACGAGGCTGTAAGTCTGGCAGCAAAGGTTCTAAGCGAGCATTTGAATCTTTTTATCAATCTTTCTGAGACGGCAATGTCAGCGGAAGTCATGGTGGAAAAGGAAGACGACGCCAAAGGAAAAGTTCTGGAAATGAATATCGACGAGCTGGAGTTGTCTGTGCGTTCCTATAACTGCCTGAAGAGGGCGGGCATCAATACGGTGGAAGAACTGACGAACAGGACGCCGGAAGATATGATGAAGGTTCGCAACCTTGGACGCAAATCTTTGGAAGAGGTGCTTGCAAAATTAAAAGAACTGGGTCTTCAGCTGAATCAGAGCGAAGAACTGTAAGAAAATAAATATGGCTGCTCCCGTAAGTCCAACGTGCGGGGAGGAGTCATCTTCATGACAAGTGGAGGCAACTAATAAAGGACAGCATTCGATGAGTAAGTCCAACGTGCGTATCGGATGTTCCACAAAACGGAGGATTTAGACATGGCAAAAAACAGAAAACTGGGAAGAACGACATCACAAAGGAAAGCATTATTAAGAGGCCAGACGACGGCGCTGATTCATAACGGAAGAATCATTACTACGGAAGCCAAAGCGAAAGAAGTTCGCAAAATGGCTGAGAAACTGATTGCAAAAGCAATCAAAGAGAAAGATAATTATGAAGAAGTTACCATCAAGGCAAAGGTAGCGCGCAAGGATAAAGACGGCAAGAGAGTAAAAGAAGTGGTAGATGGCAAAAGAGTTACAATCTACGATGAAGTGGATAAGACGATCAAAAAGGATTTGCCGTCCCGACTTCATGCAAGAAGACAGATTTTAAAAGTTCTTTATCCTGTCACGGAGGTTCCGAAGGAGACAGCAGGAAGAAAGAAAAATACAAAGCAAGTGGATCTTGTGAAAAAGTTATTTGAGGAAATTGCTCCGAAATACGCAGGACGTAACGGTGGATATACCAGAATCGTTAAAATTGGCCAGCGTAAGGGCGACGGCGCGTTAGAAGTTCTTTTAGAGCTTGTGTAATGAGAATCAAAACTCCGGTTGTATACCGGAGTTTTTTGTCAAATGGAAGCATTGCGAAAGGAGAAGACATGTTACCTGAATTATGTTCCATCGGTTCGTTTACTTTATACAGTTATGGACTTATGACGGCTATTGGCATTATGGCAGCCATCTGGATTGGCGAGATTCAATTGAAAAAAAGCCAGATTGCAGAAGAGGGCTTTTTGTATAGTCTTGGCATTGTCTGCGTTATTTTTGGATACGCATCTTCAAAACTGTTGTTTTGGATAACGATTCTTCCGGAGATTATAGAAGATCCGTCGCGGCTCTTGGATCTTAGAAATGGTTATGTGGTATTTGGCGGGCTGATCGGCGGCGTATTATCTGCGTATGTTTATTGCAGAAAAAAGCGCGTGGATTTCTGGCAGATGTTTGATTTGGTTGCGCCTCTTGTAGCGCTTGCCCAATGCATTGGGAGAATTGGATGCTTTCTGGCCGGATGCTGCTATGGACGTCCGACGGAAAGTCCGCTTGGAGTAGTATTTCATGAGTCGCTGTATGCTCCGACGGGAATCAGGCTTTTTCCGATTCAGATTGTTTCATCCGGACTGAATCTGCTGAATTTTCTTTTTTTATTTTTCCTGTGGAAGACGCAAAAGCTGAAAAAGGGCTGCGTAGGAGCAATTTATATCATTGCTTATAGCGTGGGAAGATTTTTTCTGGAGTATTTCAGGGGAGATTTGGAGAGAGGGAGCGTCGGCACATTGTCTACGTCTCAGTTTATTTCTATATTTACGCTTGTCATTGGCGTTATCATGCTGCTGTTTCGGCTAAAAAGTCAGGGAGAAGAGATTTATGCATCATCTTCCGGCAAATAGAGAGGCAGGGAAAAAATAAATTCCGTGCCGACGCCCTCCGTGCTGATAACATTGATGTTTTCTTTATGGGACTGGATTATTTCTTTTACGATGGAAAGACCAAGTCCCGTACCCTTTTTGTCTTTTCCGCGCGATGGATCCGTTTTATAAAAGCGTTCCCATATTTTTCCGATGCTCTCTTTTGGAATGCCAATGCCGCGATCTTTGATGGCGACGAAAATTTTTTCGTTTTTCACAGTAGTTTCCACAGTAATGACGGAGTCGGCAGGAGAGAATTTGATGGCGTTGTCAATCAGATTGTAGATGACGCGCTGTATTTTTCCCATATCAGCCCGGACGAACAAAGTCTGACCGGTAAGGATTAGCTCAAAGAAAATGCGCTTGTTTTTACAAACTCCCTCAAACGTCTGGGCAGTCATCTTGATGGTATGATTAATGTCAAATTTGGAAATATCCAGTAAAACGCCGTGGCTGCCATATTGGTTTAATTCCAGCAGCCCCGCGGTCAGTTTGTTTAGCCGTTCTGTTTCAAAAAGAATGATGTTCAAATACTTTTCCTGATTTTCTACGGGGATGGTACCGTCTAACATGGCTTCCACATAGCCTTTGATGGCCGTGATGGGCGTCTTCAAATCATGGGAAATGTTGCTGACAAGCTCTTTATTCTGCTTCTCTGCAAGAATCTTTTCATCGGTGGACTCCTTCAGACGCAGCCGCATATCTTCATAATTCCGGTAAAGCTCGCCAATCTCCCCGTCCTCCTTTTCAGGAAGCATATATTCCAGATTGCCCTCCGCAATATTCTGCATGGCGATATTAAGCTGGTTAATCGGAATAAAAACGCCTCTGCTAATCCAGTTTGTCAGGAACATACTTGTAAAGATAAGGATTACCATAATGGCAATCGCCATATCCACAAACAATTCCCTTGAAATAATAGAATTGGTCTTTGAGATCACAAAAAAGCTGCCCTCGCTGCCATCAAAAAAATAAAAATCCATCTGCCTGACCAGCTTTTTCATATCATCATAATAAAAACTGGGTTTTTCTCCCTGTCCTATGTTCTCTTCCTGAAAATCCGGCAGTTTTTCAAAAATCTGCTTTGCTGCCAGTTCATTTCCTGTATAATATAATGCGTTTTCCCTGCGCACAATGATATAAGAGGATTTATTGGCAATTCTTTCATTAATCTGGATAAGGACCTCTTCCTTTTCCAGCCCTGCCGGATCTTCCTCAAGAATCCTATCTACTTCCTGAAAAATCTCATCTGAAATCAATCTGGATGCCTGCGTAGGATCAATCAGCATATTATAATCATCATTTCTAAATCCGAATTCTTCCTGCTCCTTTATGAGGAATCCTCCTATACAGATAAACGCTGTACAGGCAAGCGCCAGAGGAAGCAGAATAATCGTAAGAAAGGTTATAACCAATCTAGTCTTAAACTTCATGCCTATACCTCTTGCACACCACAGCTTCAACTGTGGCATTGCATTCGTAGATTTCTTAATCTGCTTTTACTTTCAACATGCTTTTATATCGATTATATCACATACCATAAAAAGCTGGTTATTAAAGAATCAATGAAACTATAAAAATTTTATAAATTATGAAGATGATATTGACTTTTATCGTGTATTTTGTATAATAAAACAGTAATCATTACTATTTTAAAACCAGAAAGGAATCTTATGAATCTCAAGCACAGCAAACAGCGGGATTCCATTAAAGCATTTCTGGCCACCAGAAAAGATCATCCCACCGCGGATGTTGTCTACAAGAATGTACGTCAGTCTTTCCCGAATATCAGTCTTGGAACGGTGTACAGAAACCTGACCCTGCTTGCAGATCTCGGTGAGATTACAAG
>CATOKN010000007.1 GCA_951800425.1 uncultured Lachnospiraceae bacterium | reverse complement strand
GTTGGAGTACGAAGAGCCATCTGCGAGAAGTTTTTAGAAATAAAGAAGTATCTGGTGGCATGAGATAAAAACAAAAAAATTAACTGAGAAAAGAAAAACGAAATAATTGAAAGGAAAAAGGAAAACAGTGGCAGATATAAAACAAATTTCTTTTCCACACATTAGTACACCAGGAGGACAAATTAAGCCACCGGCCAGGCCGGTGGCTTAATTCTATTTGTTGATATTCGCCCGTTTGCGAAGCGTGGAATCTAAAATTCGTTTTCGAATGCGCAGACTCTCCGGCGTTACTTCAAGCAGCTCGTCCACGTCGATAAAATCAATCGCCTGTTCTAAGCTTAAGATTCTTGGCGGGGTCAGAGTAAGCGCTTCATCTGCCGAAGAAGAACGCGTATTTGTCAGATGCTTTTTCTTGCAGACATTGATTTCAATGTCTTCCGCTCTCGAAGAAGAGCCGATGACCATGCCGGAATAGACTTTTTCACCGGGACCGATAAATAAAGTTCCGCGGTCCTGTGCGGAAAAGAGGCCGTAGGTGACGGACTCGCCTGTTTCAAAGGCAATCAGGGAGCCGAGCTTTCGATATTCAATATCGCCGCAGTAAGGCTCATATCCGTCAAAAATGGTGTTGATAATACCGTTTCCTTTGGTGTCGGTTAAAAATTCCCCGCGGTAGCCGATGAGACCTCTGGAGGGAATCTTAAATTCCAGTCTGGTATAGCCGCCGCTGATGCTTTTCATATTCAAAAGGCTGCCTTTTCTCGTACTTAATTTGGAAATAACAGCTCCGGTGAATTCATCG
The DNA here is from genome assembly GCA_951800425.1 of uncultured Lachnospiraceae bacterium. Taxonomy (GTDB): domain Bacteria; phylum Bacillota; class Clostridia; order Lachnospirales; family Lachnospiraceae; genus Roseburia_B. The sequence goes on along the minus strand of CATOKN010000007.1, from coordinate 15,832 downwards.
GGAACGTCTACGTAAGCCATCTCCATGGGTTCGGTTTTTTTGCCGTTTTCGTCCGTATGATAGAGGACTTCCGCTTTGCTGACTGCAAATTCATAGCCTTCTCTGCGCATATTTTCAATCAGGACAGATAAATGCAGTTCGCCCCGGCCGGAAACCTTGTAGCTGTCCGGGCTGTCGGTTTCTTCTACCCGAAGGCTTACGTCCGTATTCAATTCCCGAAACAGCCGGTCTCTGATGTGGCGGGATGTGACGTATTTTCCCTCCTGTCCGGCAAATGGGCTGTCGTTGACAATAAAGTTCATAGCAAGCGTCGGTTCGGAAATTTTCTGAAATGGAATGGACGCGGGGTTTTCCAAAGCGCAGATGGTATCTCCGATGTGGAGGTCCGCGATTCCGGATATGGCTACAATTGAGCCGATTCCCGCTTCTGTCACTTCTACTTTATTTAAACCGTCGAATTCGTATAATTTGCTGATCCGGATTTTTTTCTGCTTGTCCGGTTCATGATGGTTTAACAGAAGAGCGTCCTGATTTACTTTCAGGCATCCGTTGTCGACTTTGCCGACGCCGATGCGGCCCACATATTCGTTGTAGTCAATCGTGCTGATCAGTACCTGGGTTCCTGCGTCCGGATCACCCTCGGGGGCCGGAATATAATCGACAATCGTATCAAATAAGTCAGTCATATCTTTTTTCGGCTGATTTAAGTCTTTCATGGCGCGGCCGTCTCTTGCAGACGTGTAAATGAACGGGCATTCCAACTGCTCGTCGGAAGCGTCTAAATCCATAAACAGCTCTAAAACTTCGTCAATGACTTCCTCCGGCCTTGCTTCCGGACGATCGATTTTGTTGATGCAGACAATAACCGGAAGATCAAGGGAAAGCGCTTTCATCAGCACAAATTTTGTCTGCGGCATAACGCCCTCAAATGCGTCTACGACAAGGATGACGCCGTTTACCATTTTTAAGACGCGTTCTACCTCGCCCCCGAAATCTGCATGGCCCGGCGTGTCAATAATGTTGATTTTGGTGTCTTTATAAAATACGGCCGTATTTTTGGAAAGGATCGTAATGCCCCGTTCCCGTTCGATGTCGTTGGAGTCCATAACCCGTTCTTTGACTTCCTGATTCTCGCGGAATACGCCGCTTTGTTTTAGAAGTTCATCTACGAGCGTTGTTTTCCCATGATCTACGTGGGCAATAATGGCAATGTTGCGGATGTCTTCTCTTTTTTTCTTCATATGAAATCCTTCTTTCTGTATTCAAACGTCGGGCAGAGTACGCCCGGCTTCTTATTTTATCATATTTCAATGATTTATCAAGGTTTGATTTAAAATGAGAAAAAATACCGTGTCAAAAAGAGCAGAAATTTGCAAAAAAATGGTTGACAATGCATGTTTCAAAGATATAATAATGTTTATATATTAATATTTCTAAACTTATTTTTAAATATCGTTCAAACATAATTTTTTAGGAGGATTATGAACGCATATTTTTTGACAATTAATCTGGGGAGCATTTTCGGCTCCTTTCTCTTATTGTTTTTTTATTGGCAAAAAAGCAGGTCATGGAAAAAAACGATTGTTGTTTATCTGATTTCCCTTACGGCCCTGGAACTGGGTTCTTTCTTTGGAAGACTGGTGCGGGGGCTTTCTTATGGAACGAAAGAGCCGGTATGGGAGCTTTTGACAAAAGAACAGGGAACGCACTTTATCGGTCGCGTGATTTTTGTTCTGTTGTTTTTCCCGTTGGCTTACCGTCTGATTTATCGGACCAGAAGCCGGGAGTGGATTGCTTATCTGGACTTGCTTTGTATTTTCCTTGCGTTTCAGCATATGTTTAACCGCATGGCATGTCTTTTTGAAGGCTGCTGCATGGGAAAGTTTTATCGCGGGCCATTTGCTTTCAAATATCCGTGGGGCCGCGGTACGGGGGCCGGCTATAGCTATTCCGTTTATCCGACGCAGCTCTTTGAGGCGGTTTGCATGCTGGTTTTGTTTTTGGCGCTGCTTTATTTGCACAAAAGGAGCAAGCGTCTGTTGTTTGTCTTTTGTATTTGTTTTTCCACTGTGATTTTTATCTCTGAATTTATGATGGAGGGGATAGGAACCATCCGCGTTATGGGATGTTCTGTGATACAGTATGCCGCAGTTCTTTTGATGGGAATGACCGGCATATTTGCAGTTGCTGAAAAATATGAAAGTCAGAAAAAGAAAGAAAGGAGAAGTTATGAAAAACAGTAAAATGAGCCGCAGATTCCGGCGGCTCGCGGCTGTGGGAGTTGCGGCGTCGCTTTTGTTTACGGATGCAGTTCCTATGTTTGCGGAAAAAGGAACGGGCGGAGCAGATACGTTTCTTTTTGGCACGGACATTACGGAAGAAGCGCTGAAAGAAACGCTGAAAGCTGACGAAGCGCTGTATCCGGATGGGAGATTTGAATTTTTCCAGTCCCAGCTTACGGCGAAAGAGGGAGAAAAACAGCAGCTTGTCATTGTCCGTCGTGGAAGCGTGGCTCAAAAAGCTACGATTGATTTTAAAGCGGTGGATATTTCGGCTGCTTATGGAGAGGATTATCTGCTCACGGTAGAAGAATCCGCTCATGTCCTGCGTACGCTGGAGGGTTCGGGAAAGCCTCTGACGGATTTTAATAATCCCCAGATGGAAGTAAAGGAGCAGGAAGCGCAGGAGCGTACGACGCCGTTGGAACCGGCGGAGGAGAAATCTGAAAATGGAAGAAAAAAAGCGTCTGCAAAAAAAGGAAACGCAGAAAAGAACGCTTTGAATCAGGCAAAGGATACGTATCTTGGCACGGAGTCGGGCGGTTTAAACTGGCAGGAAATGGACGAGTCGCGCAAAATGGAAGCAGAAGCGTTCAGCGAAGCATGCGAAGATGCCTACGATGCATTTGCCGGGGAGGTGTTCGGCCAGGAGTATACGTTTACGTTTCAGGAAGGCGAATATATGAAGTCGGTCTATATTGATACGATGGACGACGATATTTCAGAATCAGATGAACAGGTGATGTTTTTGCTGGGAGACGCTTCTGTCGGAGAAGTGGAGGGCGCGAAAACGGCATATTTAAATATCGTGGATAATGATGAGACGGAAAAAGCGGTATTCGCCATGGCGGCGCAGAATATGACGGTAGATCGTTCCGAGGGCGTGGCGCGTATTACAATCAACCGTATTTCCGGCGAAAATAAAATTGCCAGCGTAATTGTCGGCACGGGTTCTGCGGACGCGGTATCCGGTACGGATTATAAGGCGGTAAAGCAGGAGGTATTGTTTGCGCAGGGCATTACGGAGCAGACGGTGGAGATTCCTCTGTTAAATTACGAGGGGGCAAAAGAGACGGCGCAGTTTCAGGTGGCGTTAGACGCCAATGAATCGTATGTGCAGAAAGGCGCCGCAGTGACAACAGTGACGCTGACCAATGAAACGCCAGTTCAGAGCCAGGAAGAGCAAGAGCCTGCGGCAGCGAGGGATGTAAGCGCGCGCGCATCTGGCAAGGATATAATCAAAAATATAAGCGTCTCAGCCAGTGTATCCAAAAAAATGAATTTCAGGTCTGGAAAAAATCTTTTATTAAGCGAACTGGAATTATCTACGGCAGACCGTATAGAAATTACGTGGAAGAGCAATGAAGGATGCCGTTCTTATGAGTATACAACGGGAAAAGGATGTAAAAAGGAAACGAAAAAAGTTACGGACAATAGCAGAAAGAGCATCATATATCTTAATGACAAGGTGGTATTAGAAAAAGGCAGTTTTTTTGATCAGAGGACAGACATTATCGAGTTAGACGATAGTATGCGCACATCGAATGCGAATTTGAAGCTGGAAGTGTGTACGACAGGGCAGAACGATGAAGCGACTGCGCACGTCAGCAAAATTGTTATCCATTATCCAGGGTATCAGTTTACTGTAATGAATTCAAAATATACGGATAATGGGTACAGCAATCAATATACGCGAAAAATCTATACGGATGACGCAGCTGCGACAAAAATTGACGAAAGCGGGCACAAATATCAAGATGGTGGTACGATTTTGCTGGGTACGATTCAGGTTTCTTCTGATGGAACAAACTATTCAGGCAGCGTGACTATTTATAAGCCTGGTGAAGAAGTGATATTTGAAACAACATATTCGGATTATGAGATGAAAAACGGCGCACAAATCCAAAAAGTGAATCAAGAAAACGTCTATCTGGTGGGTTATCAGCTGATGCAGAGAAACGGTCAGTCCTGGAGTAAGCTGATTGCCCCTGGAGATATTAAGCTTACAAAAGGATTTTTAAATACTTATAAAGATTATCTTTTAAATGGAAATGAATTTCGAATCCGTCCGGTGTATCGTCCTTACGAAGTGCGCGTGATGTTTCAAAATTCAGATGAGAAAAGAGGCTATTATGCGAATAGATTTAAAAAGAATGAAGTACTCCGCTGTACGATGCTGGATACCATCCGAGTAACAGGGATTGCCGAAACGGGAAATTCCGTGTCAGGATTTAGCCTTGGCATGTATAAAGATGCAAGCATACACAGTCAGTCAAATTCGGAAAATGCGCTTGCAAGTAAAGCAAATGCATATTATATGCAGAAAAAAAGCTATATAGAAGCACAGGCAAGGAAATTTTCCGCGAGCAATTACACCAAGAGCAGTGTAAATACGGCAGTGACAGATGCTGCAATCAGAAACGTCGTGACATTTATTCCGACAGGAGAATACATATACATCAACCCAACGTATTCCATTCCAACGATAAAAGTCAAAATTGATCCGCGTAGTAATGATAAGGATAAAGGAGCTGTGCTGCATTCTCCAAAAGGCGGTTCCGGAAATGTGGAAGAGGATGACGTTTTAATGGGCGATTATCAAACGCCCATAGAGATTAAAGGCGTGACTTTAAATCAGGAATATACCCTCAATGCCGTAACGGAGGATCAATATAAGGCGTTTTTTAAAGATTTCACCGGAGACATAGATGAAGACGGGAGAATTACACTATTAGAAGAAAAGGATGTCGCTTCCTATAATTTTGTACGTACGGCGAGCAACGGAAACGCGTATACGTTTCGCCCCGTATTAGATCAGAGCTTGATTTTGTATGGCTTTACACCGACTGTCGCAAATCGTTATCCCGGATATATTGATGGAATTGTACAGCTGCGCGATAAACCTGTTTTTAGTTCAAAAGAAACGGTGAGGGCAGTGAACGGCGCGCAGATTTCCGTGGCGGGGAAGACGGCGGTTACCAGATATGACGCACAATTCGGAGGCGTAGAAGAAAATGGCGGAGACGGTTATTTTTCTATTGAAAGCAAGGATTTTACGGCCGGCGAAAACCAGACGGTGAACATTTCGTACAATAACCTGCACTTAACGGCGACTCAGGCAGTCAATGCGGCCGGAATTTATGAACTGGACGCGTACGATACGATTGGCGTCAATGGAGCAAACGCTTACCGGGTTTACGATGATGAGGTAGAATCCATCTCTGCCAATGAAATTTCCAACGGAGATCAGATATACCGCCTTGTCATTCAGACGTATTCCAAAAATGACGCGCTGCGGGCGAAAAAAGCGACGTTCCGTTTCTATCGTAAGGATAAATCGCCTTTGGGAAATGTCACGCAGGAAGTAATAAGCGACAACGGCGTATTTGTACTGGATTTTAACCCGTCTGAGCTTGAAATTCCGACGGGAGCTTATATGACAGTTCAGTTTGCGGATCAGAACGGTACCGGATATTTTGAGCATGAAATGGGATTTTCTTTTTCACAGTCCCTTGGCATGTTAAGCTTTTTATCCAGCTTCAACTTTGGCGGAGCGGAAAAAGCGATAGAAATCATTGGTGTGATCGATTCCATGTTTCAATTCGGATGGGACGGGGATGTGGACAATATTGCAGCAAGTGGTGAAGACGGCAGTTTAAAGACAATCAGCATTGGTTTTAATTTTGATAAAGACGGGAAGTGGAGCAACAAGAAAGCTTTAAAAGAAGCCGCAAAAAATGCCGGAACAGGAAGCGATCAAAAGAAAAAGCAAAAACAGGCTGCGGACGATGCGGTAGATGCATCCGGTAAGAAGAATAAATCAAAATTAAAACTCGGAGCTGCCGCAGAAATTGATGTGGCGTTTGGGATTGAAATTAATCTTGCGAAATCACAGGATGAGGAGCATTTGGGAGAATGGTATTTTCAAGATATGACGCTGGCCGCTACGGTAGAGGGCGGCGTAGATGTTTCGCTTTCCTATGTAACGCCGATTGGACTTCCGATTCGGGTTGCGCTTTCCGCCGGAGGAAGCGGGTCTGCGACATTTATTCTGGAACAGAATTATGATAAAAAAGAATACTATTTCTCAGATGTTATGGATATGGATGCGGCGAAAATTGATTTGTTCCGGTTTAATATGAACAACGGGGACCGGGCGTTTGACGGGTATGGTATTTTTACCGTGGAGCCGTATATAGATTTGAGCGCCGGGGTGGGATTTAAGTTCCTGAATCTGATGGTCGGCGGACGAGCGGACTTTGACATGAACTTTTATACACGAAGCGATCAGAAAAATCACGGCGACGCAACATTTTCCGCCTATATTTCTCTGAAAGTGCTTTGTTTTAATAAGAGATGGAATTTTGTAGAAACAAAAGTCAATATGTTTGACGGTTCGGAGAGGTTATACGATATTTCCGGAAGTCAGGATTATACATATGAGAGCCTTTCCGTTATGGAAACAGACAAGCGTTCTTATCGGAGCCGTCGTTCCGAATGGATGGGAGAAGAGACGGGACGCGAAAGGATCGCAGCCGGCCAGGAGGGCATTACGGAAACTTTGCTGGAGCAGGCGGTAAATCCGAATCCGGATATTCAGATGACGGTTTTGCCGGACCAGAAATATTTGGCGGTATTTTTGGACGATTCTTTAGACGAGGACGTTTATAACTGTACGCATGTATATTACAGCATCGGAGACGGCAAAACCTGGACAAAGCCGCAGATAATTGAAAACGACGGAATGCTTGACGATGAACCGGCCATTTTTGACTTGGGTGAAAAGGGAATTTATGTGGCATGGTCGAGTGCGGACCGCGTTCTGACAAAAGAGGATACGGTGATTGACAGTTTAAATTCCATGAATATCCACGGCGCGTTTTTTGATGTGGCAGCAAAGACGTTTGGCGAGGTTGAGGAAATTACAAAAACCAGTCCGTATTCCTATGAGACGGAAGATGAAATTTTAATGGCTGATAATACGGCGGATGTAAAGCCGCATATTTCCTATGACGAGACGGAAAACAAAATGCTGATGTTCTATACGAAGACAGAATATGAAAGCACATCGGACGACGAAGAGGGCCTTGTCGGCGATATTGCAAAGCCTTACAGCGTAATGGCATACCGCGTATATGATTTTGCTGAGGGCGCGTGGGAAGAGACGTACGACGCTTCCGAGGGGATGGATGCGGATTATGAGAAAGCGTGGTATGGACAGCGGTTTTTAGATTTGGCTCCGCTGTCAGTGGTAGAAGAAGAGCTGGATGGTTCTGGATTCTGGACAAAAGAACCGACATTCAAAGCGTTTGAACGGGAAGAATACGAGGGAGAAGACGGATGGATATACGAGCAGGAGCCGATTGTGATAGAATCGGAAACTACGACGTATAACGGGCTTGCGCTGCTGGCCTATGTGCTGGATTACGACGGAGATCCGGAAACGGAGACAGACCGGGATATTTTTGTTCAGATTTATGATTATAAAACGAACCAGTTTATGCACCCGATTATGGTGACGACGACGCCGGATCTTGCGGAGAGCAAGGTGAAATTTGCACGTTCCGGAGATACGACGCTGCTGACATATCTGGCAGGCAATACGCTTTATGCGCTGAATTTGTCCTATATCGTGCAGTATCGTCTGTTAAAGTCAGAAATTGACGGTCGGGAATTTTATTATATCAATAAGAAGCATCCGGATAACGAAACGGAGCAGGAGGAGCATGTTTACATGCCGCCTGTGATTGTTGCCGGGGATGCGGCTTTTCATGGAGATGAAGAGGAAAAAAGCAGCGCCTCTATTGTGGATTACGGCGTGGCGTCTTCCAACAATTTTGTCTACGCAGTCTGGACGCAGCGCGCTACGAAAGCCAGGGAGGGAATTGATCCGACAAGCCAGGAAGCTTTGGATGCTGCAAACCGTGTGGCGGAATCTCAGATTTATGTCGCAAGGTATGACACAATGGAAGCAGTCATTACAGAACCCATACAGGTAACAAAAGAAGAGGGAGCAAACTACGGAGCGATTGGATTTGTTGTGGAAAAAGGAGAGACGGGCAAACTAAAGCTTCTGGCTACCAAGGCAAAAAGCGTAACAGAGACGTTAGAGGGCGAAGACGAAACGGGAGAAATCATCCGTAAAGAAATTTTGACCGAAGATACGGAAAACAAGGATTTGATGGCCCTGGAATTTACACCGTCGTCGACGCTTGTGGTAGAGGATTTAAAAATTGAAGAACTGAGAGCCGGGTCGGATTCCGCCGTTTCTATGACGATTTATAACGACGGCGTGGACACGCTGCAAAATCTTACGCTGACTGTTACCAACGAATACGGAGCAAAAATCTGCGAACAAAAGCTGGCGTCAGCTCAGGCGGAAACCAAAGAAAATACGGCGTCCAATAAGCTTTACGGAGGAAAGACTTATCCCGTCAGCTTTACGATTTCACTTGGCGAAGAAGAGAGCGGATGTGCGTTTACGTATCAGATTACAGATGACGCAAAACAGACGCTGGCAGAGGGAACCTACAGAGAAACCATTCCGGTGCAGCTTGACATAGAGGAATTTGAAGCGACGCAGGATGAACGCGGAACGATTCATTTCCGCGTTGGCGTGGCAAACAATGGCAGACGCAAAACAGGCGCGCAAAAGATATGGATCAGCAAAAAAATCGAGGGCGCAGAGGAAGCGTTCCAAAATATCCGCGCAATCGAAACAGAAGATTTGCTGCCGGGAGAATCTGCGGTTTACACAGCGGATTATACGTATGGCGATTACGAGGAAATGTTTGAAACCTTTATTTCGGAAGAAGATGAAAGCTTTGAAGCCGTAACTTCATTCCGCGCTTATGTCAATGAAGACAGCAAAAGCGCGCAGGAGGAAATTTCGATGCGGGCGACAAAAGAGCAGCGTCTGAAAATGACGGCCATTCGGAACATATCCATTTTCGACGGGGTCATGAAAGAAATCAAAGCTTCCTATCAAATGAAGAAAGGCGATGTGACGCAGCTAAATGCAAGCGTGGAGTCCATTGCTTATAAAGGAAGCCGTTATGAGGGAACGGACGATGCGGATTTTTACGATCGTTTCAATACCGCGGGACTGAAAGTCATGTATGTTTCCGATAACGAAAATGTGCTGAAAGTTTATGACAGCGGCTATGTGGAAGCGGCCGGCCCCGGTACGGCGAATGTGACGGCTTACTTTATGCCATCCAATAATAAGACGGTTTATACGGCGGAGGACGGTTCTTCTGAAGAGGATAACTTTTCCTATATGCCGCAGGAAGCAATGCTGATTAAGAAGTTTGCCGTACAGGTAAACGACCCGGATACCCAAAAGCCGGGAGAAAATCAAACGGAGCAAAAACCAGCCGCAGTTTCCAGAGGAAAGACATACAAAGCAGGAGGCTACAGCTATAAAGTAACAAAGCTTCCCTCCGGAAAAAAAGCCGGAACGGTAACCGTTACAAAAGGTCCGGGAAAATCTGCGCGTACAATCCGGGTAAAAGACAGCGTAACGATTGGTGAAAAGAAATTCCAGGTGACCGCCATTGGAAAAGGAGCGTTCCGGAATTATAAAAAGGCCCAAAAAGCGACTATTGGAAAATATGTAAAAACAATTTCTGACAAAGCGTTTGCAGGATGTAAGAAGCTAAGGACCATTACCATCCGGTCGTCAAAGATTTCCAGGATCGGAAAAAAAGCGATTGATGGAATCCATAAAAAAGCGCTCATAAAAGTTCCTGCGAAAAAGTACGGCGCGTATCAAAAGAAATTCAATGCCAGAACCGGTTTTCGGTCCGGCATGAAAATAAAGAAAAAATAAGGAGGATTCTCATGGAGTACAAGGAAAAAAATGAAAACGCGGTTTCGGAGAAAGAGCTTTCGATGGAAGAGCTTTCAAAAGTTACCGGAGGAAGCGGATTAAGACGCATAAAAAAAGAAAAGACACATGATATTTCAGACGATGTAAAAAAGAGGATTTAAAGAAAGGAGCGGTCCCCGCCTGTCAATTGTTGGGCGGGGACCCATTTCTTTTGGATCGGAAAGGAAGAATGGTGGACGATGGACGGTTTGTATGAAATGCTTCCGCAGCAGAAAAAAATCTGGGAAGTTCAGACGGCTTATCCCGGAACAGACGTCTGTAATATCGGAGGCTATCTGCATCTGGAGGGGAAGTACGACGTTTTGCTTTTGCAGAAAACAATCGAATTGTTTTTGCAGAACAACAGCAGCTTCTGGATAAAAGTCAATTCCCAGGGAAAGATTTTTTGGGATTCCATCCAAACGTATGCTATGAAAGAATATGACTTTACGAATCTTGCCGCGGAAGAAATACACGATAGGATACAAGGCTGGATTTGCGAGCCTTTTTCAATATATGGCAGTTATCTGTTTGATTTTCGTCTGCTGCGTCTGCAGGGAAAAATTCTTATTTTTGAAAAGTTTCACCATTTGATTGCGGACGGATATACGGTTGCTTTATGCGCCAGGCGTCAGGAACAGATTTATGATCAGCTTCTGGCAGGAAAAGCAGACGTGAAGACAGATACCAGGTATCAGGAGGAAATTTCTCTGACAAGGACTTCCGGTTTGCAAAATGGCGGGCAAAAGTCCGACTGGGAAGACAGACATCTTTCCTCTGTCGCGAAACGGTCGTTAAATCCTGCGGCAGAAATTTTTTCCGGCTGGCTGACGGAATCGGAAGAGAATCTGTCTGGCGTTTCCTGGCCGGAAAGAAAATTTTCATACGGGCAGATACGAAAATTTTGCCGTACATACAGGGTTTCGGTGGAAGCCTTATTTTATGGATGCCTTGCAATGTATCTGTGCAGGGTAACGGATGGGGACGGATTGGCCGTTGGGCGTGATTTGCTTTCGCGAAAGGGAGACGAGTTTACCGTTACGGGGATGAAAGTCCATACGCGTACGTTTGTTGCAGAACCAAAATGGGAAAGCTCCGCGGCTGATTTTCTGGCCGATTTAAAAAGGAAGCTGGCAAAACATACAACAGAGCAGAAAAGCTGTCCTGTATTTCCTGAAATTGAAATTTCCTATCGTCCGACGCGCTGTCTGCCTTCTCCGGCGCATGGAGAATGCCGTGAATTTTACAGTTCTTCATCCGAGATGCCGGTCAAAATATTTATAAATGAAGAGAGAGACGGCGTGGAGCTGGTAATAAAATATCAAAAAGAAGCGATTTCCGGACAGAGAATAAAAAGTATTCTGTCAGGCGCGCTTTTTTTGATGGAGCAGATCCTAAACGATCCGACGATACCCTGCGGGCGGCTTTCCTTATTAAGAGAAGAAGAAAAGCAGAAGATTTTAACGGCGCAGCAGGGAGGCGGCTGGCAGTTTCAAAGCGCATTGCCAGAGCGGTTTCTTGCCATGGCAGACAGGTATCCACAGCGGCCGGCGGTGTTCTGGCGTGGGAACGCTTATTCTTATGGCGATTTCTTGAAGCTGGTCAGACAGATGATGCGCGTCATTTCTAAGAGGGCAGACTGGAGCCGGCAGAGAGTCATCGGGCTTTGCCTGACGCGCACGCCGTATCTTCCGGCCGCCGTGTATGCGTCCTGGCTGTCGGGATGCGCGTTTCTTCCAATCAGTCCAAAAGAATCGAAAGAGCGGCGCGAAAAGATTTCCGGTCATTGCGCGCTGTGCTTGACGGACGCTATGTTAAAGGAAGAGAAAAAGGAAGAAACAGACGTTTCATACGACATTCGTCCGGATATACCTGCCTATGAAATTTATACTTCCGGAACGACGGGGGAGCCAAAGGCCGTCCGGATTTCCCATTCGTCCGTAAGCTGCAGGCTGGAATGGATGATGGATGTGTTTGGGGACGGCGCGCAGACAATTCTTCAAAAGACGAAAAGCACGTTTGACGTTTCTGTCTGGGAGCTTACGATGCCTTTTGCGTTTGGAAAGAGCCTGTATCTTTTAGAAGACGGGAAAGAAGCAGATCCAAAAGCCATCGCGGACGCCCTTGTTTTTGGCGGCGTGACAATGGCGCACTTTGTACCCTCTATGCTGGAACGGTTTCTTGACTATTTAGAACGGGAAAATCGGAGATTTCCGGATTTGAAGTATTTGATTTTATCCGGGGAAGAACCGGGAGCGGAGCTTGTCAAAAAAGCATACGAGCTGCTTTCCGATACGCAGATATATAATTTATACGGTCCTGCGGAATGCACGATTGACGTCAGCTTTTATCACTGTACGGGCAGAGAAAAAAGAATTGCGCTTGGCAGGCCTGTGTATGCCACGCGGCTTTCCGTCCGGAACAAAAGAGGAGAGATTTTGCCTGTTGGAGAGCGTGGAGAGCTGGTCATAGAGGGCGGTCTGGTCGGACTTGGCTATAACGGGAAAGAGGAGACGTCCGGCTTTTTTACTCTGGATGGAAAGCGGGCGTATCGGACAGGCGATTTGGCTGTGCTTTCGGAAGACGGAATGCTTTATTATGAGGGCAGAGAGGACTGTCAGGTGAAAATACGCGGAATGCGGATTAATCTTTCGGAAGTAGAGCGGAATTTAAACGACGCCGTTTCAGGCGTTCATTGCCGCGTATTGCAGATAGGAAGCAAGCTGGTTGCCTTTTGCCAGGGGGAAGGTTCGAAAGAATGCCTAAAGGAAGAAGCCGCAAAGCGTCTGCCTTACTACTGTATTCCGTCCGAGTTTTTATTTGTGAACGAACTGCCCGTAAGAGGAAGTGGAAAAGCGGACAAAAAAGAACTGGAGAAAATGTATCGGAGCAGATGCCGCAAACATACGGATTCGATTGTTTTTTCGCGGGACTGGGAGGTTTCCCGCAGGGAAAAGACACTGCTTTTGCTTGCGAGAAAGCATTTGAAGCGAAACGACATTACGCTGGATCAAAGCCTTTTGGATTTTGGCATGGATTCTCTTACGGCGTTGTCTTTTCTGGCGGAATGTGCGGAATGCGGCATTTTTGTATCGTATGAAGCGATTTACAAAAAGCCGTATCTTAGAGAGCTGGCAAAAGAGGAAGCATCGAAAGAAGAGACGCTTGTATTTTTGCAGAAAAAAGAATCCAGACGTCTGCTTTTGGCCATCCCTTTTGCGGGTGGAACGCCGCTTAGCATATTTCCTCTGGCGCGTCAGCTTGCAAAGGAAGAGCTGGACGTTGCGGCCTTTCATCCAAAAGCTTTCCGCGGGCAAAGCATAGCGGATATTGCAAGAGAAATCGCTGCGTCAAAACAGATAAAAGCGTATGATCAGATATATGTGCTTGGCGCGTGCGCAGGGAGCGTCTGCGCCATCCAGACGGCGTCGCTGCTTGGAGAGAGACTTTTTGGACTTATGCTTTGCGAGGCGCTTCCAAACCGCGTCTGCATCTGGGATTCTGTGCCGGACGGCGTTCTGGCAAATCTTTTGCAGAGACTGCGGGGGCGTTCGTTTGAAGTAAAAAGCGAGCTTTTACAAAGGTTTCGGGAGGATGTAAAAAGAAGCGCAAGGCATCTTCGCCAGATGAAGCCGGTTTCGATTGGCGGAAAAACCGTGCTGATTTTTGGAGAAAAAGACGCGGTTACCTTTGGCTGTCAGACGAGAGCAAGGTTGTGGCACAGATGGATACAGGGGCCGTTTTCCATTTACAGGATTTGCGGGGCGCGTCATTTTCTGACGGAAGATCACCCGGAATTGGTGGCAAAGATTATTCGAAAGGAATTTCTCAAACAAAAGCGTCAAAAGAAAGACACAGAAAGAAAGGGGAACTGATATGCAAAAGAGCCTGTTTCGGGAAAAAAGTATGGCGCGGGCGTCTTATCCGGAACAACTGGACGCAGGTATTCAGGTAGTAAATCCGGGCGTATGGATGGTCTTAGCCGCCGTATGTTTGTTTTTGGCGTCTTTGCTTATCTGGAGCATGATTGGCGCGCTGGACGTAATCACAGAGGAAAAGGGGTATTCGGACGGAACATCGGTCTATCTGTTTTTGGATGAGGAAGAGGTTGTGTCTGTGCAAAAAGGAATGGAGGCATGCGTTTTGGAAGAATCGGGCAGAGTGGAAGCAGTTTCGGACATTCCGGTTTCTTATCAGGAAGCGGCGGAATTTCTTGGAGGAGAGGGCATGGCGCACGCGCTTTTAATGACAGAGGGAGATTGGAAGTATAAAGTGGAGCTTTCCGGAATCCATGTAAAAAAAGGCGTTTGCCATGTGAGGATAGTAACGGAGCGGCAAAAACCGATTTCTTATTTTTTCGAATGATAAGAGGGTTTGAATATGAAAAAGAGAGAAGCATACGTACCGGGCAAAAAGAAGTCTGGCGTGGCGAAAACGCCTTTGATTATGCAAATGGAGGCTGCTGAATGCGGAGCGGCTTCTCTTAGCATGGTGCTTGCTTACTATGGAAAGTGGATTCCGCTGGAACAGGCCCGGATTGACTGCGGCGTATCGCGGGACGGATCGAGTGCGAAAAACATTTATCAGGCGGCCGAACAGTATGGACTAAAAGCATCGGCGTATCGTTTTGAAGTTTCTTCTTTGATGGAAAAGGCGCCGTATCCCTGCATCATTCACTGGGGACTTTCACATTTTGTCGTATTGAATGGATTTTGCCGTAAGGGCGCCGTCTTAAACGATCCCGCAAGAGGGCGCGTCATTGTTTCCATGGAAGAATTTGATGAAAATTTTACCGGGGTCTGCCTGATGTTTGCGCCAAAGGAATCGTTTGTGCCGGGCGGAAAGAAAAAGAGCGTTTTTCAATTTGCAAGGCAGCGGCTAAAAGGCACGGGAGAAGCGTTTTTATTTGCGGCGGTGATTACGGCGGCCGCTTCGTTTGCGGGAATATTGCAGTTGGTGTTTTCCAGAATTTTTGTGGACCGTCTTTTAAACGGGGAAAGCGGGGCATGGGTGACGCTTTTCTGGTTTGGGATGCTGTCTTTGACTGCGGCGCAGTTTGTGCTTGCGTGGTTAAAAGCTGTTTTTCTGCCAAAGCTGGAGGGAAAGCTGGCCATTTTAGCAAATGCAAAATTTATGTGGCACGTGTTGAAGCTTCCAATGGAATTTTTTTCCCAGAGAATGGTGGGCGATCTTGCCCTGCGTCAGAAAGCAAATCAAAATGTGGCCGAGCTGCTTGTCAAAACATTTGCGCCGCTTATCGTTAATTTTGCGATGCTTATTTTTTCTGTTATCGTAATGGCGCGTTACAGCATTCCTCTGACCTGTATCAGCATTCTGTCGGTGCTTTTCAATGTATGGCTGGCTTTTGTGATTTCCAGGAAACGCGTCAATATTACGCAGGTAATGATGCGCGATCAGGGAAATCTGGAGGGCATAACATATGCCGGGATCGATATGATAGAGACGATAAAGGCGAACGGCGCGGAAAACGGATTTTTTGAGCGGTGGTCCGGAATGTCTGCCTCCATCTATACGCAGCGTGGGCGGCATGCAAACGTGGATGGATATTTGGGCATAATTCCGGAGCTTGCGGCGTCTGTTTCCGATATTTTGATTTTAACGCTTGGCGCATATTTTATTATTTGCGGCGAGTTTACGGTGGGCATGCTTTTGGCGTTTCAGG
>CATOKN010000006.1 GCA_951800425.1 uncultured Lachnospiraceae bacterium | reverse complement strand
GAGTAGACAGCTTCAGGCGAGCGTGATTCCGGAAGACGCGACTTATCAGGAGCTGACGTACAAAAGTTCCGATCCGCTGCTCGTGGCCGTATCAGCCGATGGAACGGTTACGGCGGGTAATGCCAAAATTGGAACGGCAGAAATTACGGTGACGGCAGAGGGAGGAGAATCGGCGATCTGTACGGTCACGGTTACGCCGTCCAAAGAGGTAGAGAGAGTCTATCTGGAGAAAGAAAGGATTGTTTTACAGCCAGGCGGTACGGCAGTATTAACGGCTTCCGTAGAACCGTATTACGGAACAGATAAAACAATTACATGGAATGTGGACGATCCGTCTGTGGCCAGCTTTGCAAACGGCAAAGTAACGGCGCATCAAACAGGAAAAGCAGAGATAACGGCAAATGCGGTGAATGGCAAGACGGCAGTCTGCGTTATCTGGGTAGTGGACGATCCGAATGCTCCCGTGGATAATACGGAGTTGAATGCAAAGATAGAGGAGCTGACGAGTCAGTACAGCGAGGATGTTTTAAAGGATTATACAGAGGACAGCGTGGCAAATTATCAGGCAGTTCTTGCAAAAGCAAAAGAGCTGCTTGAACGCGCGGACGCCGTACAGCCGGAGATTGCTGATATTCTTGCAAAACTTTCCGGTGCGGCCGAAGCTTTGACAAAGAAGATCGTAATTGATCGCAGCAAATTGGAAGCTGCGGTTAATGAGGCCCGGATAAAAGCCAACGGAGATCTGAGCAGTTATACGGCGGACTCTGTAGAGAAATTCAAAAAAGCTCTGAAAGATGCGGAAGACGCTTTAAACAATCCTGACGCTGCGCAGGCAGACATCGATCGTGCGCTGGATGATTTAATGAAAGCGGTATTGAAGAAGAAAGATCCGGCAGGGACAGATCCGGGAACGAACCCGGGGACAAATAACCCGGGAGGACAAAATCCATCCGGCAACAAGCCGGCAGAAGTTCCTGCGAAGAACAGCGAAATTTCGAATGGAGATCTCCTGTATACCGTTACGAAATCGGATGCGAAAAACGGAACAGTATCTGTAAAAGGACTTACCGCGGCAAGCAAGAATAAGAAATCCGTTAAAATTCCGGATACGGTAGAAAAAGATGGATATACGTTTAAAGTGACGGCAATTGGCAAAAATGCATTCCAGAAGTCGAAATTAAAGAGCGTAGTCATTGGAGCTAACGTAACGAGCATTGGAGCAAACAGCTTCAATAAGAGCGGCAGACTGGGCAGCATTCGTTTTATGAGTAAAAAAGCGCCGAAAAGCGTTGGAAAGAATGCGTTTAAAGGCGTGAAGAAGAATTGCAAAATTCTCTACCCCAAGAAGATGAAAGCGTCAGAACTGAAAAAATTAAAGAAAAAAATGAAGAGCGCCGGAAATAAAATTGTTTATAAAAAGAAATAAGAACGGGAGAGATGTCGCATTGCGGCATCTCTCTTTTCGTATGGCCTGTCATAGAATCGTACAAAATTCATATAATAGTATGAAATAACGCTGCGCAGGAACCGCGATGAAAACAGGATATATCAAAAAGCCGTCGGCATGGCTGTACGGCGACAATCAAACGGAGCCGACCGACGAGCTGCTTATGGGCTGGGCGGTGGGGATTCTGGAAGAAAAGGAAGAATGGCTGAAAGTCGTAACGCATTACGGCTATTTGGGATATTTAAAAAGAGACGCTCTTTGTCCATGTAGTTTGGATGAACTGATGGCCAGAGAGAACGGCGGCCGGACGTTTTTTTTGACCCGGAATTTTATCGACGTCATGGAGCGGCCGGACGTGCGAAGCCGCGTACTTTCTACTTTATATAAAGGCGCTTTTTTTACGGCGCTTCCTGAAATGAAAAGCGGCTACATAAAAGTCCGTCTGGCGGACGGACAAAACGGATATGTTCCATGGATTGCCTGTGAACCCAGAAAAGAAAGCGACGGTTACTTTTACGATCCGTTTCCGGAAACTTATTTTCTGCGCCAGATGGAAAAGGTCTGCGGTCAGGAGCAATTTCGCCAGAAGCTTCTTTCTAACGCAATCCGGTATCTTGGAACACAGTACCGATGGGCCGGGAAATCTCCGGCGGGGATTGACTGTTCGGGCTTTACGTTTATGTGTTATCTGATGAGCGGAGTCCTGATTTACCGGGATGCCTCGATAAAGCCCGGCTATCCGGTGCATGAAATTGGCGTCGGACTGGCAAAGCCCGGAGATTTGCTTTATTTTCCGGGACATATCGCCATGTATCTTGGCGACGGCAGATATATTCATGCGACGGGCAATGAGAAAAGCTTTGGATGCGTCAGAAACAGCCTTTTGAAAAAAGATCCCGATTACCGGAAAGATTTGGCCGATTCCCTGCTGATGGCGGGAAGCATATGGGAATGAAAAAAGAGCGCTGAAATAAGGGGGAGCTTTATGTATATAGCAGATATGCATTGCGATACAGTGACAGAAATTTATAACGGCAAAAAGAAAGGAGAGCAGATTCGTCTGCTCTCAAATCATTTACAGGTAGATTTGGAAAAAATGAAAAAAAGCAGCTATCTTTTGCAAAATTTTGCCATATTTACAGACATGAAACGGGACGGCGAATCGCCATTTGTGCGCGCCAAAAGCCAGATTTCACTTTTCCTGGAAGAGATGAGGAAAAATGCCGCCCTCATCCGTTTGGCCAGGACGTTTGAAGAAATCGGGCAAAATCAAAAAGACGGACTGATTTCCGCCGTGCTGACGCTCGAAGAGGGAGAAATCTGCGAGGGAAGTTTAGAAAAGCTGGAAGAATTTTATGCGCTTGGAGTAAGAATGATGACGTTTACCTGGAATTATGAAAATTCTCTGGCAAATGAGGGCGGGCTGACAGAGACGGGAATCGCTTTTTTGGAAAAGATGGAAGCGCTTGGCGTCATACCCGACGTATCGCATCTGTCCGACGCCGGATTTTACGACGTCTGCCGCTATAGCACAAAGCCTTTTGCAGCCAGTCATTCCAACGCAAGGGCGCTTTGCGGGCACAAAAGAAATCTGACGGATGATATGATTCGAAAGATAGCAGCGCGCGGCGGCGTCATTGGAATCAATTATTACGGTTTGTTTCTCGAAGATTTTGCGGACGGCGCATGCGACGGAAAAATTGCCCGGATTGCGGATCATGCGCTGCATATGATACGGACAGGAGGCATTGGCTGCGTCGGTCTGGGGTCGGATTTTGACGGATTTCGTGGAAAAACGGAGCTGTCGGATTGCTCAAATATGGATTTGCTGGTTGCGGAACTGAAAAAAAGAGGCCTAAAACATGGAGAACTGGAAGCGATTTGTTATAAAAATGTGCTGCGTCTCTACAGAGAATGCCTGAAATAAATGTTTTTTAAAAAGTACCCGGAAAAGAAATCGCAGGTAAAAATTGACTACTTTTCCTGTATTTACTATAATAAAAAAGGAATGGTTTGCAGACAGATAAAGAGAGGTCATTTATGGCAGAAAAGAACAATGGAAACAATTATCTGAAACAGGCGGGGATTCTGGCGGCGGCAGGCATAATTTGCCGTATTATAGGGATTTTATACAGAAGTCCCCTGACAAGCATTATCGGAGATGAGGGAAACGGATATTATACCTCCGCATACAATATTTATACGATCATCCTATTGATTTCTTCTTACAGCATACCATCGGCAATTTCTAAAATCATCGCTTCGAAGCTTGCCTTGAAGCAATATCGCAACGCGCACCGGATATTTTGCTGCGCGCTGCTTTACGTGCTTGTCATTGGCGGCGCTGCGAGTTTATTTACATTTTTTGGCGCGGAGCTGTTTTTGGAGGGCGACGCGGCAGTCGTTTTACGGGTATTTTCACCGACAATTTTTCTGTCGGGATTTGCCGGCGTATTCCGGGGATATTTCCAGGCCCACGGTTCCATGGTACAGACTTCGTTTTCTCAGGTGGTAGAACAGATTTTAAATGCGGTCGTCAGCATCCTTGCCGCGCATATGCTGATTGATTTTGTGGCGAAAGAAAGCAGCACGACCAGGGCCATTTACGGCGCGGCGGGAAGCGCGCTTGGGACGGGCAGCGGAGTTGCGGTTGCGCTTTTGTTTATGCTGGGCGTTTATGCGCTGAACCGGAAAATGCTGCATAGGCGGATCGAGAGGGATGCGCATCGAATGGAGGATTCCTACGGAGATATTTTACGGGGAATGCTTGTGACGGTAACGCCGATTATTTTAAGCACATTTATTTATAATTTCAGCACGTCTTTTAATCAGACGGTTTATTCCAAGGTTATGATAAACGCCAGAGGGCTGAGTCTGGCTGAAACGGCCACCAATTACGGCATTTTTGCCGGAAAGGCGATGGTGATTATCAACATACCGATTGCGCTCGCCGCGTCTCTTTCTTCGGCTGTCATTCCCGCGGTTTCCAAAAGCAGCGCGTTAGGCGACAGAAAAGCGGCGCAGGATAAGGCGCAATACGCCATGTGGACGACGATGCTGATTGCGATTCCGGCCGCGGTGGGACTTGCCGTTTTGGCAAAGCCTATTATGCAGCTTTTGTTTCCGCAGCCGGATTCCCTGGATTTGGCGTCAGAGATTTTGGCTATGATAGCCGTGACAGTCATTTTTTATTCGCTTTCTACGCTGACCAACGGGATTTTACAGGGGATCGGCAAGGTACGCCTCCCGGTGCAAAACGCCGCCGCCGCGCTTTTGATCCAGACGGCTCTTCTGGTTGCGCTTTTGATGTTTACCGAGCTGGATTTGTATGCCCTGGTCATCTGTTTGATTGCGTACTCTGCCATGATGTGCCTGTTTAACAGCATTTCCATCCGGCGCTGCCTTGGCGTAAAAGAAGATTTGAAAACCATGGTGCTGCTTCCCGCGCTTGCGGCGGCTTTGATGGGGCTTTGTGCCAAAGGAGTTTATCTTGGCATGCAGATGCTGGTGGAAAGTAATGTCATCTGCCTGATTCCATCTATTGTTTTGGCAGTCGTCGTATATGCGCTGGCCATATTAAAATTAGGGGCGGTCACAGAAGAGCAGCTTTTGGGTTTTCCAAAAGGAGACAGGCTTGTTGCGATAGCGAAAAAGTGCCGTCTGCTATAATATGAAAAAATCATTCACATTTTGCTCTATTTGTGATATATTCTAGTATATGGAAACAAGTATTTATAAAATGGGTAATTGCGCAGCGGACGACGCTGCTGTCAGTAAAGCGGCAAACGTCATAAAAAGCGGGGGACTTGTGGCGTTTCCTACGGAAACGGTATACGGTCTCGGCGCGGATGCATGCAATCCCGAAGCGGCGAAAAAGATATATGAAGCAAAAGGACGGCCGTCAGACAATCCGCTGATCGTACACATAGCGGAATTTAAGGATCTGGCGTATATTGCGAAAGAAGTGCCAAAAAAAGCGTCGTTGCTGGCAAAAGCATTCTGGCCCGGTCCTTTGACCATGATCATTCATAAAAATAATAACGTGCCTTACGAAACGACGGGAGGCCTGGATACGGTTGCCGTCCGCATGCCGGATCATTTTGTCGCGCGCAGACTGATTCAGATGAGCGGACGTCTGATTGCCGCGCCAAGCGCAAACGCTTCCGGCCGGCCAAGTCCGACTCTGGCGGAACACGTAGCGGAAGATTTGGGAGGAAAAATTCCCATTATTTTAGACGGCGGGGAAGTCGGCATTGGACTGGAATCTACGATTGTTGATTTGACGGAAGAAATACCGCTGATTTTAAGGCCGGGTTATATTACAAAAGCAATGCTTGAACGCATCATCGGGGAAGTGAAGACGGATCCGGGCATCCTTGCGGCGGGCGACGGCGCCCGGCCCAAAGCGCCGGGTATGAAATATCGTCATTACGCACCCAGGGCAAGTCTGACCGTTGTGAACGGAAATAAGGAAGCGGTGATAAGAAAGATCAATGAACTGACAGACAAAATGCGGGCAAAAGGAAAGAAAGTCGGTGTGATAGGGACCGACGAGACGGCAAAAGCCTATCGGGGGGATATGGTTTTGAGCCTGGGCGCGAGAGAAGACGAAGACGTCATTGCCCGACGCTTATACCGGATATTGAGAGAATTTGACGAGGGAGAAGCAGATGTCATTTATTCGGAAAGCTTTGAGACGCCGGGAATCGGACAGGCCATTATGAACCGCCTGTTAAAAGCGGCGGGACATCAGGTTCTCGACGTCGCGGAATATGGGGGAAGTAAAATTGTATAAGAAAATTATATTTGTATCGGAAAGCGGGACCTGCAGAGAGCAGATGGCGGTTGCGATTTGGAAAGATATTGGCTTAGATAAAACGATCGAGGCCGTTGCCCGGGGGCTTATCGTATTATTTCCGGAGCCTTTAAATCAGAAAGCGGAAGCAGTGATGATAAGCAACGGGATTCCGACGGAGGGGTATCTGTCAAGCCCTCTGGCGGCAGAAGATTTTGGTGACGGCGTTCTGGTGCTGACAATGGAAGCAAAGCAGCGCCTGAAAGTATTAGAGATGTTTGAAGAGGCGGATCCGGCGCATGTGCATGTGCTGTCGGATTTTGTCGGAGACGAGCTTGAAATTGTCAATCCATACGGAGGAGCGCTGCAGATGTACGGGCTATGCTTTGAGGTGCTGTCGGCGTCTATCCGTAAATTAGCCAATATTTTAAACGAAGAAGAATAGGGAGGTTGCTATGTCGAGAGTAATTGTTATGGACCATCCGCTGATTCAGCACAAAATCGGCTGGATTCGCAGAAAGGAAACGGGTTCCAAAGATTTCCGGACGCTGGTCAGTGAGATTTCAATGTTGATGTGTTATGAAGCAACGAGGGATTTAAAGCTTTCGGATGTGGAAATTGATACGCCCATATGCAGGACGACTGTCAAAGAACTGCATGGCAAAAAGCTGGCGGTTGTTCCGATTCTGCGCGCGGGGCTTGGCATGGTAGACGGCATGTTAAATATGATTCCGGCGGCAAAAGTGGGGCATATCGGACTTTACCGCGATCCGGACACGAAAAATCCGGTGGAATATTACTGCAAGCTTCCGGAAGATTGTTCCGAGAGGGAAGTATTTGTCGTAGACCCGATGCTTGCCACGGGAGGTTCCGCGGCGGCGGCAATCCAGATGCTAAAAGAAAAGGGCGTAAAAAATATTCATTTTATGTGTATTATAGCGGCTCCGGAGGGAGTCAAGCGGATGCAGGAGGAGCATCCGGACGTAGACGTCTATATCGGGGCGCTGGACGATAAGCTCAATGAAGACTGCTATATCGTTCCGGGACTTGGAGATGCGGGCGACCGTATTTTTGGTACGAAATAAGGAGATTTTCATGAGTGAGAAACGACTGGACTATATCAGCTGGGACGAATATTTTATGGGCGTGGCCATGCTTTCGGCCATGCGTTCGAAAGATCCAAACACTCAGGTAGGCGCCTGTATCGTAAGCAGCGACAACAAAATCTTATCCATGGGCTATAACGGGTTTCCGTCAGGATGCTCCGACGATGATTTTCCATGGGCCAGAGAGGGCGAGCCGCTTGACTGCAAATATCTGTATTCGACCCACAGCGAGTTAAACGCAATTTTAAATTACCGCGGCGGGAGCCTGGAGGGAGCCAAGCTTTATGTTTCTTTATTCCCCTGCAACGAATGTGCAAAAGCGATTATTCAGTCGGGAATAAAAACGGTCGTATATGCTTCCGATAAATACGCGGATACGCCGTCCGTCATTGCTTCGAAGCGCATGTTCGATTCGGCGGGCGTTACATATAAGCAATACCGGCATACCGACAGGGAAATCTGCCTGATTGTGTAGCCAAAGGAGAAGATGGCATGAAATACAAAAAAAACGTATATCAGTCTTTTACGATGGTCATGCAGTTTGGAATCAATATGATTGTTCCGATTCTGATGTGTACGATGTTAGGGGCATATATTGGCAGGAAATTTGATATGCTGTTTATAACGGTGCCTTTTTTTATCATCGGGGCGCTTGCGGGATTCCGCAATATTTACGTTATGGCAAAACGAATATTTGAACAGGAAAGCGACAGGGATACGAAAAATGTTAAGAAGGCTGAATAAGGCGCTGCCGGGACTGGCGCTTGGAATTTTCTTATACGGAATTGCCGCGCAGCTTATCGGCGTCTGGCTGGTAAAAGACAAACTGCAATACTCAACCGGGCTTTGGATTGGCGTGCTGCTTGCGGCGGGCATGGCGGTTCATATGGCGGTCGTCTTAGAAGACGCGGTAAGCACAGGCAGCAGCCAGGGAAAGCTGGTTACTATGTCGCTGCTTCGCTATGCGGCAGTCGTGCTTGTGTTTTTTTGTATCATGAAGTTTCATCTTGGGAATCCGATCGCTGCATTCGTGGGAGTTATGAGTTTGAAAATAGCTGCCTATCTGCAGCCGTCTATTCATAAAATAATAAGCAAAAAGAAAGGAAGTGAGGAATTTTTCGAAGATAAAATACAGGAAATGGAAAAGAATGAAAATTAAGGAGGTGAAAATTTGGACAATGCAATTTTGATGGCTTCCGGCGCGGACATTGACATTATGGTGCATGGCCTGTTTTCTTATGAAATATTCGGCCAGACCTGCTGGATTACAACGACGCATGTATGCATGCTGCTTGTAATGGCTGTCTTAATCGGCTTTTTCATTGCCGCCAACCGGAAGATTAAACATGCAAAAGAAGTTCCGGACGGCTTTCAGAACGTGATTGAGCTGATTGTGGAAATGCTGGATAAAATGGTAAAAGGCGTAATGGGAGTAAATTCTTCCAAATTTGCCAATTACATCAGTACGATTTTTATTTTCATTCTGATGAGCAATATATCCGGTATCTTTGGCTTAAGGCCGCCGACAGCGGATTACGGCGTGACGTTTGCGCTTGGCGTTATGACTTTTTGCCTGATTCATTTTAACAAATTTAAGCACCAGCACGTATCGGGCGTTTTGAAAGGCCTGTGCGATCCGTGGCCAATCTGGGCGCCGATCAATATTATCAGCGACATTGCGGTGCCGGTTTCCCTGTCTTTGCGTCTGTTCGCCAACATTTTGTCGGGAACGATTATTATGGCGCTTGTGTATGGGCTGCTTGGATGGATAGCGACATTCTGGCCATCCGTGCTTCATGTGTATTTTGACCTGTTTTCAGGAGCGATTCAGACTTATGTATTTTGTATGTTGACGATGACCTACGTCAACGATGCCATTGGTTCAGATTAAACATTATTTAAATATCATTTAAACAGGAGGAATTTTATTATGAATATTTCAGGAAACGACTTAATTTTAGCATGTTCAGCTATTGGTGCAGGCCTTGCGGTTATCGCGGGAATCGGACCTGGCGTTGGTCAGGGTATCGCCGCAGGTTATGCGGCAAACGCAGTAGGAAGAAATCCGGGAGCAAAATCCGACATTACGTCTACGATGTTATTAGGACAGGCGGTAGCCGAGACGACAGGTCTTTACGGACTCCTTGTCGCTATCCTCCTGCTTTTCGTAAAGCCTTTGACATGGTAGGATCCTTTGCCATGAAAAAGAAAATTACGGAAAGGAGGGTGAACTTCTAAATTATGGACAGATTGTTTGGGCTCGATATGCAGTTGATTATGGACGCGCTGCAGTTTGGCGCTTCCGTGTTTGTATTGTTTTTACTGGCGAGTTATCTTTTGTTTAATCCGGTCCGGAAGATGTTAAAGGAAAGACAGGATGGAATCAAAAAGAATATCGACGATGCGAATGCAGATAAAGAGAGCGCGGCCGAATTAAAAGAACAGTACGAAGCAAAGCTTAAGGGCATTGAGAAAGAAGCGGAGCAGATTTTAAGCGAAGCGCGTCAGAAAGCTTTGAAAAATGAAGCGAAAATGATAGACGAAGCGAAAGAGGAAGCCGCCCGCATTATCCAACGGGCAAACGAAGAGGCAGAACTGGAGAAGAAACGCGCAATCGACGAAGTAAAACAGGAAATGATTGCCGTTGCTTCCATGATGGCCGCAAAGGTAGTTGCAGCTTCTATTGATACGAAGATTCAGGATACGCTGGTAGATGAGACATTGAAAGAAATGGGTGATTCGACATGGCTAAGCTAGTATCAAAAACATATGGGGATGCATTATTTGAAATTGCGGCGGAATCCGGACGGCTGGACGCTTTTTATGAAGAAGCGGAGGGCGTGGCTGCCGTTTTGGATGAAAATGCAGAAATTTTCAAAATAATGAATCATCCAAAAATCGTTAAAGAAGAAAAAATTCAGATTATAGAGAAAATTTTCAAAGGCCGGATTTCTGACGAGTTCGTCGGCCTGTTGCGCATGATTGTCGATAAAGGACATTTTGGCGAGTTAAAATCAGTGCTTTCCTACTTTGTGACCGAAGTAAAAGAATCGAAAAATATCGGTACGGCTTATGTGACGACGGCTGTTAAGCTGTCGGAGGCGCAAAAAGATCAGGTAATGAAAAAGCTGATTCAGACGACGAAATATGTAGAATTTGAAATGCACTATGATGTAGACGCCGCATTGATTGGCGGCATGGTGATCCGGATTAAGGACAGGGTAGTTGACAGCAGCATCCGAACAAAGATTTACGACCTGTCCAGAGAATTATCCAAAATTCAGTTGAAAGTAGGTGAATGCGCTCCATGAATTTAAGACCAGAAGAAATCAGTTCTGTGATCAAAGAGCAAATTAAAAGATATGCGGCGCAGCTCCAGGTAGCGGACGTGGGAACCGTAATTCAGGTGGCGGACGGTATTGCCCGTATCCACGGACTGGAGAATGCAATGCAGGGAGAGCTTCTAGAATTTCCCGGTGAAGTATACGGCATGGTGCTGAACTTAGAAGAAGATAACGTCGGCGCCGTTTTGCTGGGTGATTCCAGAAGCATCAATGAGGGAGATACGGTAAAGACTACCGGCAGGGTAGTAGAAGTTCCGGTTGGCGACGCTATGTCAGGACGCGTTGTAAACGCATTGGGCCAGCCGATTGATGGAAAAGGACCCATTCAGACAGATAAATTCCGTAAGATAGAGCGCGTGGCAAGCGGCGTTATTTCCAGAAAATCCGTTGACACGCCGCTGCAGACCGGTATCAAGGCAATTGACGCCATGGTTCCGATTGGGCGCGGACAGCGTGAGCTTATCATTGGAGATAAGCAGACCGGAAAGACGGCAATCGCAATTGATACGATTATCAATCAGAAAGGCAAAGACGTAAAATGTATCTACGTGGCCATCGGACAGAAAGCGTCTACGGTTGCATCCATTGTAAAGACTTTGGAAGAGTTTGGCGCTATGGCATATACGACCGTCGTGGCTTCCACGGCGAGCGAGCTTGCTCCGCTGCAGTATATCGCGCCTTATTCCGGATGCGCCATTGGAGAAGAATGGATGGAGAACGGGCAGGACGTGCTTGTTGTATATGACGATTTAAGCAAGCATGCAACGGCATACCGTACCCTTTCGCTTCTGTTAAAAAGACCGCCCGGACGCGAGGCTTATCCCGGAGACGTTTTCTATCTGCACTCCAGATTGTTAGAGCGTGCGGCAAAATTAAACGACAGCCTGGGAGGAGGCTCTTTGACGGCGCTTCCCATTATTGAAACGCAGGCGGGCGACGTTTCCGCTTATATTCCGACCAACGTAATTTCCATTACCGACGGACAGATTTATCTGGAGACGGATATGTTTAACGCAGGATTCCGGCCGGCTATCAACGCAGGTCTTTCCGTATCCCGCGTTGGAGGCGCGGCGCAGATCAAAGCCATTAAGAAAATTGCGGCTCCGATTCGTGTGGAGCTGGCGCAGTACCGCGAGCTGGCGGCATTTTCACAGTTTGGTTCAGAGCTTGACGACGATACCAAAGAAAAGCTGGCGCAGGGAGAAAGAATCCGCGAAGTTTTAAAACAGCCGCAATATCAGCCGATGCCTGTAGAAAATCAGGTTATCATTATTTATGCGGCGACGAAAAAATATCTCATCGATATTCCGGTGGAAGACATTCTGCGGTTCCAGGAAGAGCTGCTTAATTATGTGGAGACGAAGTATCCGGAAATCTTAGAATCCATCCGCAAGACGAAAGAGATGACCGCGGACAATGAGAAGACGCTGATCCGGGCAATTGAGGAATGTAAGGCATCTTTCCGGTAGGGCAAGAAGGGCGGTGAAAAAATATGGCCTCAATGAGGGACATTAAGCGAAGAAGAAGCAGCATACAGAGTACGCAGCAAATCACGAAAGCCATGAAGCTTGTTTCTACCGTAAAACTGCAGAAAGCAAAAAACCGGGCAGAAGAGACGAATCCATATTTTAATTATATGTACCAGACCGTAGCGTCCATGTTAAAACGCTCCGGTACGATTATGCATCCTTACTTAAAAGCCGGCGCATCGCCGAAAAAAGCGGTGGTTGTGATTACGTCTAACCGTGGATTGGCCGGCGGCTACAATTCCAACGTCGTGAAGCTGGTGACAGACAGCGGGCTGAAAAAGGAAGAGCTGAAAGTATATGCCATTGGAAGCAAGGGAAAGGAAGCGCTAGAGCGGCGCGGATACGAAATTGCCGATGACTTTTCAACGGTCATTGACGCGCCGGCTTATGAAGACGCGGCTGCAATCTGCGGCCGGGTGCTAAAGGCGTTTCAGGACGAGGAAATTGGCGAAATTTATCTGGCGTATACGCATTTTAAAAATACGGTCAGCCATGTGCCTACGCTGATGAAGCTGCTTCCGGTGGAAATCGACGAAAGCGGGGAAGCAGAAGATTCCAACATTCTGATGAATTATGAGCCGGGCGACGAAGAAGCGCTGGATATGATTATTCCCAAATATATTACAAGTCTTTTTTACGGCGCGCTGGTGGAAGCGGTTGCCAGTGAAAACGGGGCGAGAATGCAGGCGATGGATTCGGCGACAAGCAATGCAGAAGAAATGATTAGTGATTTGTCACTGAAATACAACAGAGCGCGTCAGGGCTCAATTACACAGGAATTAACAGAAATTATCGCGGGCGCATCCGCAATTTCCTAACGGCTGCCTGGCGGCAGAAGGGATGCGTTTGGGAACTGAATAAAAATAAGGAGTGATAAAGAAAGATGGCAGAAAAGAATATAGGTAAAATCACTCAGATTATCGGCGCCGTTCTGGATATTAAATTTTCAGAAGGAAATCTGCCGGAGATTAACGACGCTATCAATATTGCCATGAACGACGGTAAGAAACTGGTAGTCGAAGTATCTCAGCATCTGGGTGATGATACGGTCAGGTGTATTGCCATGGGTTCTACGGATGGCCTTATCCGCGGGATGGATGCGGAGGCCACGGGGGCTCCCATCAGCGTGCCGGTCGGCGAGAATACGTTAGGACGCATGTTCAATGTATTAGGAGAGCCGATCGATGAGGTAAAGCCTCCGAAAAAAGTAGAATACTGGCCGATTCACAGAAAAGCGCCCTCCTTTGAGGAACAGTCTACTTCTCAGGAAATGCTTGAAACCGGAATCAAAGTCGTAGATTTGCTCTGTCCTTATCAGAAAGGTGGAAAAATCGGACTGTTTGGCGGAGCTGGCGTTGGAAAGACGGTTCTGATTCAGGAGCTGATTCATAATATCGCGACCGAACACGGCGGCTATTCCGTATTTACCGGCGTAGGCGAGCGTACGAGAGAAGGAAACGACCTTTATTATGAAATGAAAGAATCGGGCGTTATTGATAAGACGACAATGGTATTCGGACAGATGAACGAGCCGCCCGGAGCAAGAATGCGCGTAGGTCTTTCAGGGCTTACGATGGCGGAATATTTCCGTGACAAAGGCGGAAAAGACGTTCTTTTGTTTATTGACAATATTTTCCGTTTTACACAGGCAGGTTCGGAGGTTTCCGCGCTGTTGGGACGTATGCCCTCGGCCGTAGGTTACCAGCCGACGCTGCAGACGGAGATGGGTACGCTTCAGGAGCGCATCACGTCCACCAAAAACGGCTCCATTACTTCCGTACAGGCAGTATACGTACCGGCAGACGACTTGACTGACCCGGCTCCGGCGACGACGTTTGCGCATCTGGATGCAACGACCGTACTGGAGCGTTCTATCGCAGAGCTTGGTATTTATCCGGCGGTAGATCCGCTTGGCTCCACATCCAGAATTTTAGATCCGCGTATCGTTGGACAGGAGCATTTTGAAGTTGCCCGCGGCGTACAGGAGATTTTGCAGAAATATAAAGAATTGCAGGATATTATTGCAATTTTGGGTATGGACGAATTGTCTGAGGAAGATAAGCTTGTCGTAAGCAGAGCGAGAAAAGTGCAGAGATTCTTGTCTCAGCCGTTCTTCGTAGCGGGACAGTTTACCGGACTGGAAGGAAAATATGTTCCGATTGCCGAGACAGTCAGAGGATTTAAAGAGATTTTGGAAGGCAAATTGGACGACGTGCCGGAAAGCCATTTCTTAAATGCCGGAACGATTGACGAAGTACGCGCCCGCGTGAAGTAAGGAGTGATGGCATGGCAGAAAATGAGAAAATGTTTCAGGTAAAAATTATAACGCCGGACCGGGTTTTTTATACCGGAGAAGCGGAGATGATAGAATTTAATACCAGCTCCGGACAGATTGGCGTATATAAGAAGCATATTCCGCTGACTACCGTATTAGAGCCGGGAGCAGTTATCATTCATGAGGACGGCGGCGAAAAAGTGGCCGCGGTTCATGCAGGATTTGCGGAAGTTTTGCCGGAACAGGTGACTCTTTTGGCGGAGACGGCGGAATGGGCGGAAGAAATTGACGTAAAACGTGCGGAAGCTGCCAAAAAGAGGGCGGAGGAGCGTTTACAGGCGAAAGCGGCGGACGTGGATCTTGCCCGCGCTGAGTTTGCGCTGCGCAGGGCGCTGACGCGCATTCATGTAAAAGATATGTAATCAAAATAAAAAAGAATTCAAAAAACCCGGCGGAAAGTATCGCCGGGTTTTTCTTGAAAAAAGAGGATTTCCGGCTTTTTTTAACAAATTATGTACGGATTTCATAAAAAATCAGACAAAAAAAAGCTTGCCTATTTTGCTGTTGCCGGGTATGATGAAGAAGAATGCGCTGGTCGCGGATACCGAACAGAGAACGGGTTATACTGATGATAAGGCAGAATATGCACAGGAGGCAACAATGGATATATTTGGCATCTTTACGCTGGTCGGAGGACTGGCAATGTTTTTGTATGGAATGAGCGTAATGGGAGGCGGCCTGGAAAAAATTTCCGGCGGACGTCTGGAACTGTTTTTGGAGAAGCTGACGTCAAATCCCGTCAAAGCCGTGCTGCTTGGAGCGGGCGTTACGGCAGTTATTCAGTCTTCCTCCGCTACGACCGTTATGGTAGTCGGATTTGTAAATTCCGGCATTATGAAATTGTCCCAGGCCATCGGGATTATTATGGGCGCAAATGTAGGAACGACGATTACGTCGTGGATTTTAAGCTTGACAGGAATTGAGAGCGAAAGCTTTTTTATTCGTCTGTTAAAGCCCTCTTCTTTTTCACCTGTGCTGGCGCTGCTTGGTATTATTTTTTATATGTCCGGCAAAAACAGTAAGAAAAAAGACATAGGAGAGATTCTTCTGGGATTTGCCATTCTGATGTTTGGCATGGAATCTATGAGCGGCGCGGTAAAGCCTTTGGCTGACGTTCCGGAATTTACAAATGTGCTTACCATGTTCCAAAATCCGATTCTCGGCGTAATTGTAGGAGCGGTTTTAACGGCGGTCATCCAGTCGTCCTCCGCATCCGTCGGAATCTTACAGGCGCTTTCCATCACAGGAGCGTTTACGTACGCTTCCGTCATACCCATCATTATGGGACAGAACATCGGTACGTGCGTAACGGCAATGCTCTCGTCCCTGGGGGCGAATAAAAGCGCAAAGCGAACCGCCTTTGTACATCTGTATTTTAACCTGATTGGCGCGGGCGTATTTATGATTTTCTATTTTGGACTGGATTCTGTGATTGATTTCGGTTTTTCCGGCCGAACGGTAAACGCGGCCGGAATCGCGTTGATTCACAGTATTTTCAATATATGTACGACAATTATCTTACTGCCTTTTGTACGCGGCCTGGAGCGGCTGGCGTATTTGACAATTCCCGTATCGGCGGAAGAAAAGTCGCCGCTGCAGGACGGCGAATTTAAGATGCTTGACGATCGGTTTTTACAGGCGCCCGCCTTTGCCATTGAGCTGTGCAGAAGCCTTGCGAATAAAATGGCCAGGCTATCCCAGGAATGCTTCGTAAAAGCAATCCGGTCGTTAAATGACTGCACCAAAGACAACGTCGAAGAAATTATTGTTCTGGAAAACAGAATCGATCTCTATCAGGACAAGCTGGAAGTATATCTGACGAAGCTAAGCAGCCAGAATCTGGCGTATCAGGACAGTCAGAACGTATCGACACTGCTGCACTGCATTACAGATATTGAGCGTATTTCCGACCATGCGGTAAACGTCGCGGAAGCAGCGGAGCAAATGAATGGAAAGAAGCTGCATTTTTCCAAAAAAGCTGTGGAGGAAATGGAAGTATATGGAAAAGCCGTTGAGGAAATATTAAACCGGACGGTAGACGCTTTTGTCAAAGGAGACGAAAAACAGGCGATGACGGTGGAGCCTCTGGAGGAAGTTATTGACGAGCTGAACAAGGTAGTCAAGAAGCATCACATCAAGCGTCTGCGCAAAGGAAAATGCACCATTGAGCTTGGGCTGGTGCTGTCGGATATTGCGACGAATTACGAGAGGGTTGCAGATCACTGCTCCAATATTGCCGTTTGCCTGATTCAGGAGCAGGACGCCGAGCTGGAGGCGCACAGCTATGCAACGCATCTGCGGGAAGAAGATTTTACCTTTGAACGGCAGGTAGAAATCTTAGAAGAAAAATATGGTCTTTCGAAAAATAAATAAAATATGTGAAAATCACTGCAAATTATTGGAAGATATGTTATAATTTTTGAAATGTTTTGGAAAGGAGCGGAGCGTATGGACATTTTGGAAAAAATTGGGGATACTATTTTAAGCGTTGGCAAAGATGTGACGCAAAAGGCGAAAGACGTATCCGGCATCGCGAAGCTGAAGCTGGATATTCGTTCGAAAGAAGACTTTATCCGGGAACAGTATACGGAAATCGGAAAAGCATATTATGAGAAAAATAAAGGG
>CATOKN010000005.1 GCA_951800425.1 uncultured Lachnospiraceae bacterium | reverse complement strand
AACTTTCCCTTGTAAAATACCCATAAGGGCAAAAACAAGGGAAAATACATATCAATTCACTATATAAGGCTCTAAAAGCCTTGAAAAATAAGGAAAGTTCAAGAAATTCATCTGCAAATCCCGATTTATATACTCGAATACAAAATATCTGTCTGCTGTTTCAGGCTTTTTCTGAATCATTTCTACAGATGAATTTGGTGGGAACGAAAAAGACTTTATTTTCTACTATCTCGGGCTCTTTTCTGAATTTACTCACATAAATTCTAAGGAGGCAATTGTAAAATCCTATTGCCCACTATCTCGGGCTCTTTTCTAAATTTGTAACGACATTATTTATCTCCTTTCTATGAACTCCAATCATATAAGTGCCAATCAAATACATGTTCCGGGTCGTCAAAGTCTATGCTCTTGCGACCCCACCCCTCATTCCAAATTAGTAATAGGTTGTCTCTGTTGTGAGATATAAATCTTAAAAAATTATTCAGTTGTTCTTTCGTGATCTCCCCCTTCTTTAATTTATGACGCTGTAGTACCCTCGGTCTATGTGAAATTGTTACAGCGATGGTTCTATTATAATCTGATGTATAATGGTTCCACTTATTCTCATCATACACGATACGAACAATTGGAGTTTTAATATACTTGGGCATAATATCGTCCCCCGTATATATTTCAATATGTCCGTTAACTCCTGTTTTTGATTGGTTGCAGTCTCTCAATGAAAACAAAGAAAACCCTTCTTCTGTTGTAATATAATAATGATTAAAGAAATTAATAATCGGGTCCATGAAGTAACAAACCCTATATACAATCTTCTTGAATCTTGAAAAATCGACGTCCGGGTGTCTCATCGTCTTTTTTCCTCCTTTTATATTTCTATCAATCTAAATATATAATCAAACGCACATCAATGACCATTTGCGCGTTTGGTTTCCCATATACTCTGTTGTTGTATTTGGTCAATTATTTGCTCTTTTTTCGTTTTGATTGTCATAAGAGGGGCCGTTTTAAAATATTTTTCATTTATAATTCCTATCCCATTATCATCAAACTTATCCACCTCTATTGCCCACTATCTCGGGTTCTTTTCTGAATTATAACGGGCATCCCCTATTTCTCAGGTGCCAGAACTTTATTGCCCACTATCTCGGGCTCTTTTCTGAATGAAGGTTCTGTCACGATCGCGCGGAAAGACCGGCTTTATTGCCCACTATCTCGGGCTCTTTTCTGAATCCTCTTTTCTACCAAATTTGACCCATCCATCCGAAGACAGCTTTATT
Organism: uncultured Lachnospiraceae bacterium; assembly: GCA_951800425.1. Taxonomy (GTDB): domain Bacteria; phylum Bacillota; class Clostridia; order Lachnospirales; family Lachnospiraceae; genus Roseburia_B. Next base: position 16,656 of record CATOKN010000005.1, on the reverse strand, counting down.
GCCCACTATCTCGGGCTCTTTTCTGAATCTTTACGATAAAGAACAAAAGATGGCGACCTACGACTTTATTGCCCACTATCTCGGGCTCTTTTCTGAATTCTACCGCAATGTCATCAGTGAAATCCATAAGTAATCACTTTATTGCCCACTATCTCGGGCTCTTTTCTGAATATCAACCTGCTGATCATTTTTTTGAATTTGGCCAACTTTATTGCCCACTATCTCGGGCTCTTTTCTGAATAGGTACATGACAGATGAGCAGGTGGGTGAGGATGCCTTTATTGCCCACTATCTCGGGCTCTTTTCTGAATTATGAACAGTTGTTCCTGAGCTACTGCCGCCCTTCTTTATTGCCCACTATCTCGGGCTCTTTTCTGAATAAAAAGCAGCTTTGACGATTGGCTCGACAGCACACTCTTTATTGCCCACTATCTCGGGCTCTTTTCTGAATTGGAAAAAGCATAACTAATAAGGGTAAACACTATATTACTTTATTGCCCACTATCTCGGGCTCTTTTCTGAATCCCATCTCGTACACCCCTTGATTTACCTGGGGTGAAATATGCATTTGCGTGGGAAACTAATTTCTTTCTTTATTCTGTATAAAAAATCGACTTTTCCCTCTGTTTCCAGTCCAAAATCCCGCTTATTTACAGGCCAAACCGCCATCGCGGGGGAAAATCACATCCAAGTATGATTTTATTATACCAAAAATATTCCATCCGGCAATATTATTCCTGACAAAATAATCAAACAATAATAATCTCCTCGTCCGGAATTTCCTGCCTCTTTCCAAACGACGTCACTTTTCCTTTTCCAATAATTCTATATACCCTGATACTGTCCTCTTCTGTTGCAAAATCAGAAAGTCCGCAAAGTAATTTGTTATAAACTTTTTTACGGATCATAGCTTCAAATGCAGATTTCTGCACACGAAAGCCATATCCTCTGAGAAATCGTTCCAGTTTTCTACGTCTGCCATTGTCTGTAATATCATAAATCACCAGAACAAACACCTTTTCCTCATATTGCTGATCCGTATCAAACCAATTCTCGTTCATGCGTTTGCTCCCTTACCTGATATGAACCGGCAGATACAATCCGGCGTCTTCCTGCTCGATTGCTTTTACAAGTCTCCCCGCCTGCATCTCCATAGCCCTGCGGAAACTGACCGGTGCGTCCGTATAGGAAAGATACTTCATTTTTGTCCTGCGCTTTTTTTCCAATTTATTAATAAAAATACGCAGCCCCTCTTTTGTCAGATAATACCCGGACGTATCTTTTTCCTGATAAAAATGCTCCGGATAAATTTCATGTCCATTTACCAGACTCAATGCAACCGCGTCTACAAGGACAGCCCGCCACTCCTCCATCAAATCACTGGCAAGCGTTGGATGTCCTTCTTTGTCGCGATGAATAAACCCAAAACAGGTATTTAATCCTTTACTCTCCAAAACTCCGCAAATTTCATTCAGCAAAATTGAATATCCAAAACTCAGCATCGCATTAAACGCATCCCTGGGCGGCCGTCTGCTTCTTCCGGAAAACGCAAACCTGGCGTCGATTACTTTTGCCAGTCCCTGAAAATAATATTTCGCAGCTCCGCCTTCGTATCCCATCATCTGCGTATAAGACGCACTTTTTGGAATCTTTCCATAAAAAATCTTCATCATCTTAATTTCTTCGGAAAGATCTTTCTGTTTATCTCTTGCATATCTGCGCAGCAGTACCTCCTGATTCTTTACTTTTGCACGCAGAATTTCCCTCCCAAGTTCCAGCGCAAATTTTGTATTATATAGCTTTGCCTGCTTTCTCTGCCTGGCGGCGCAGACGCCGTGCGCCGCCTCCGTTCTCCCATAATAACTTCCGGATGCAGAATAATATGAAATCGGAATCCCCCGCTTCATACATTCCACAAGGCATTGCGTCGTTATCTGCACGCCGTTTAAAATGCGGATACATTCAAGCGTTTCAACCGGAATGCTCCGGCATTCCGTCTCCCGCTCCGCCACTTTCACACAATTTGCCTCCAGATAAATCCGCGCCCCATATTCGGTAACATACAGATAACTCATCCCCCTACTCCTTATAAGATAAAATCTTCTCCAGCTGTATCAAAAAATTATCATCCCTGGCAGTAATTGTATCTCTTACTCTGCCTTTTCCGTTATTCTTTGGCAGCGTCTGCTTTATCTCCTCTGACACCTGAAATTCCAGGGAATCCAAAGGCCCGTTTAGAAATAATTTCGCCGCGCCATTTTTTACATGTTCCCGTTTGTCATATCTTCTGCGGCTTTCCCGGCCCATGCTTATCTTTGCCTGAACAAAATGGCGCAGCAAAATATTCTGAAAAACAACGGCGACGCTTTTCTTTAATTTGCTGTCATAATTGAAAAATCTGTCGTATACGTCGCTGTACAAATCCAGCATGCTTCTGTCAGCCAGGGAATAATATTTAAAATGGTCAATATAATTGCGCATACTTACGATGTCGCTATGCTCCGTCGCTACATTTTCAAACAGGCACAATCCCATCTCATAGACTTCTCCCCCGTCTTTACAGTATTCTTTATAACCGTCTTTACAGTATTCTTTATAAAACAGATTCACACTTTCCGCATTGGAAGCCGTTTTTTTGCCTTTCCTGGCATCCCCTTTTTCGTCCAGCGTAATGACCGGCAAGCCGTACGTATACATTGCAATAATCTGATACAAAATAGCGCCGTCTTCTATTTGGATCCCCTCTCCTTTCAGCTTTCGCCAGGGACTTTCCCGCTCTACGCAGTCGCTGTAAAACAGCCTCGTATAATGGAAGCCAAGCTGAAAATACATCAAGTCGCGCTCTCTTAAATAGGCCCAGGAAATCAGCTGTCCGATGAAATCATTGACAATTTCCGAATAGGCCGTAATCTCCGTCAGTTCCACATGATTCTTTTTATTCTGAAACCGCCGCAGCTTTTCCTCCTCTTTAAAATCTCTGCATGCGCCCTGCTGAAACGCTTCCGATAATTCCTGTTTTTGTCTGTAATATTCCCGGATTTCTTTTTCCGTAACTTTTGTAAAACAGTTCTTTAATATCTTCTGGCTTCCGTACATATCGGCATATACCATATTCCGGTTCACGATTGGATTCATCTCGTCGCAGTACAGGCCGATGGCGTGCGTTTCATTCCCAACGCGGACGCTGCGGCTGCAAAACTCCTTAAGCGCCAGCCTGTTCTGTTTTCCTTTTGCACCAAAATCAACATACTGCGCCAAATGGCCGGCATAATCCTCCTCATCTTGAAAATAGTCCTCAAAACAGTTTGTAACGCTCCCGCAAAACAATCCGGCCAATTCCAGCGCCGATACAACATCCCGATAATCCGAAAGCTTTTGTTTGGTATCCGCTCCCGTCCTGTTTTTGGTATCCGCTGCGCGGCGGTCAATATCGCAAAGATACTGCATATAACTCTTTATGCATCCCAGCAGCATATTTAACTGCTTTGGATTCAGAAAATGCGCCGTCGTAAACCAGGACAAAAGCCCTGCGTCGTCTGCTTTTTCTTTTAACCCGTCATACAAATGCGGCTGCCAGTGAGAACAGAATTCCTCCTGAGAAATTTCCCGGGCCATATCCTTTTGGTATTCCGGCGCCCTTAGAAACCGATAGCATTCTTTGCTTTTCAGATATTTCAAAAAAGCAGTCCGAATATACAGATATAAAAGCATCGGAAAATGTTTATATTTTTCCCCGTCTTTCTCTTTCTGGCCGGAAGCAACCGTCTGCATCCCCTGATTCTGCTGGTTATAATCCGTCATCACCTGCTGGCAGACTTCGCCGAAAGAAATCTTTGGATTGTTCTTTCTTATTTCGCGTATGCGCTGTTTAAAATTATCCAGCGCATTTTTATTTTTCGGTTTCTCTTCCTGTTCCAGCTCTTCGCAAAACAGCTCCAGCAGATTTTCTTCCTGCAAAAAGCCGTAATAATAAATTTCTTTCAGAATAAAGAAGAAAGTCGAACGAAATGTTTCCATACACTTCAGCGCGTCTTTGGCTGATTGCAGCTTCTTTTTCTTCTTTCCTAATATAAAAGCATGGACTGTCTCTTCCAGATTTTTCTTATGGATGATTTTCTGAAAGGACGGAATCTGCGGAGGACGCTTGGGTTCCGTGGAATACAGCGCGTCCATCAGCGCGCAAATGTCGTTTTCTCCATAAAACATCCATACATTATTGGAATAATATTTTTTTCGGAAAACGCCGCCCGTTTCCGCCAGCTCGCGGGAAAAGATTTTCTTTAAAATATCCTGATGCGCTCCCGCCGGATGAGAGTCCAACTTTGTATAATGAAAATTCTGATTTCGGACAGCCACAAACGCTTCTTTGACCGCCAGTACCAGGCCAAAGCCGTCCATTTCGTCTGTCCCGGCCTGTTCCCATGCGCTCCATCCGCCAAAAAACCGGAGAATCCTGCGATCCGCATCCGGAAACATCTCCTTTTCTATGATGTTTTCGCTGACAGATAAAATGTCTTCCCTGCCGGGTTTCGCGCGGACTTCATCGGAAAATACCGACATCGCATAATTGTTTGCCGCAAAGCTTATGTAGAGCGAAACGTCTCGCTGCACCGTCTCTTCTGCTTTGATTCTTTCATAATCAAAGCTGCTGATACCCTCTCTGTACTCTGGCCGCACTTCTCCAATGCCCTCGTCCCCACAGACGGCCGCGGTTAAGTTTTTCGGCGACGCAAAATGATAAACGCCCTTGCCCATATCCATAAATTTCATACAGATATAGGAAAGCCACTCGCGATACGTATGCTCGCATAAATAAGACACCGACAATTTTACCGGATTTAAGCCGCTTTTTTTCACCAGGATTTTCTCTGATGCTTCCTCTATATATCCAATCCAGAAAATATCTTCTTTTGTAATTCCCTCCGCGCAAACCGCTTCCCTGTAGCTTGCCGCGATTTTTTCTTTCAGTCCCATTTTCAGGTTCTTTTGCAATTGCTTTATTTCGTTTCCGATTCTGGTTTTTTCTCTGAAAACCTGCTCCGTTTTCTTTTTTGCCTGTAACGAAGCGATGTCCTGCAGCCGTCCATATGCCGTTTCGTCAAAATTTCTGGCCGCTTCTTCCTCCCAGAGCCCCCAGTGAAACGCCGGAATGAGATCGTCCGACGAAGCGGCGTATGTTTCCGTTCCGCAGTAAAACAATAAAATCAGCCGCTTCATATGGCCAAGCAGCCGCTTCCTCTCCTTTTCGTTTTCCGCCGCCGCAAATTTCCGCAAAAACGTAAATATGACGCCTTTTTTCGGGTGATCGGCATTGGATAAACAAAGCCGCGCCTTTCCATTCCATTGCGCGCATTTTACGCGTACATTCTGCAATTCAATGGAACGCACGATTTTTTTCATGGCGTCTTTTTTCCCGTAATCTTCATTCCATACGGCAAGCAACGCCTTTTTTTCCGCCGCCGTCAGCTCCTGCGCATTTTTTTGATCGGCCAAAATCACGGACCGAAACAGCTTTTTCATCAAATCCGGGACGTATGCTTTTTCTTTGGAATCTTCTGTCCGTACATATTTTTTCAGGCTGTTTCGCAGACAATCGTCAATCATTGCGTCAATGGACGCCGGAGGAAGCTTTTGAAAGCTTCTGTACTGCCTGGTATCGTTTCCGTGCGTTTTCTGAAGCTCAATCCATGCGTCCAGCTTTTCCTGCTGTCCGCAGGCCCCGTTTATTAAAACTTTCTTTTTCAAATCGACGGAAAGCCTTTTGATGTCCTGATACCGTTCTCTCTCCTGCCGGTCTTTTTGCCGGTCAATCCCTGTCTGATTAAAAAAAGAATATAATCTCTGCGCCTTTTCATTCAGCTTTTCCACATGCCGCGTTAACTGGATTGCGTCTTCCGCTCCCTTTTTCGGATTTGCATATAAAATTCCTTTTGCCTTTTGTTCCTGAACGCCAACGCCTGATTTGGTATGGTCTACTTTTGATATTTTCATTCTTTCTCCTCTCCGGCCAAAACGCAGGAAAGATATTCATAATACTTCAGCGCTTCTTTCGTGCTTTTCGCCATATCTTTTCGTACTTGCTCCGGTTCCGTTACAATGACGCTTTTCCCATAGCGTTTCAATACCTGTCCATACGCGTCCGCGTCTTCCGCCATAAATGTAAACAGGTCGTACGCTTCCTTTTCTTCTACTTTTAACTGATTGTCCTTTAAGAGAATCCGAAGCTTTTTCGCTACGTTTCCCTCCTTATATACTTTGATTTTCATCCGTATGCTCTGCGCCCGCTTCCGGTAAGCCTCTATTTGAAACGGAATATTTTCCGGATCCGCCTCATCGTCCCAGAACGGCTCAAACCGGCAGATTTCATCGAGCGCAATCTGATTTTGCTCTCCCTTATCATCCAGATAAACGCAGAAATACTGTTTCAAAAAAAGATTGTAATACATGCCAAGGGGTATGACCCTGACGGTTCGGATTCTGCCCCCGGGGGCTTTTTGCCCCATAGAAGCCGCAATTCCTTTTACCGCGGCAAAAATCCAGTCTCTTTTTCGCTGCAAAAATTCCGGCTGGCGCGCCGCGTCGTCTTTTCTTAAGATAACATAATCCTCATCCATCCTGGCTTCGCTGATTTTATTCCAGACAGGCTTTAATTCTTCCTGGATGCTGTGCAGAAAAGAAGCGTTTGTCCAGTCCATATCCGTCTCTTTTAATTTTTCTCTCAGGATCCTTACCGAATCTTCAATTCGGATATACGTGTCGTTATCCAATTCTCCCTCTTCCAAATCCACGTCTTCTACGTCCGTCTCCGTAAGATATTCAAACGACAGGTGATCCTTTCCGCCGTCATATTGCGGCGTCAGTCTGTAAACCTCAAAATGAAAAGAACACGCGTCGTCTTCCTCTGCGCAGGCGTTTAAATAATGAAGCAAAACTTCTACGTCCCTGTTTTTTAAATGAAAGCTTTTCTTTATTTCTTTTACGGACATCCCGCGCTTCCTGCCCGTTGTGCTTGCAGTGCAGATGCTCTGATACAGATGCGAAGCTTTCAGCCATCCGTCGCTCATGCCAGACCTCCATATCTTTCGTTTTTTTCCAAAAGCGCCTGAACAAACTCCTGCCGCAGCCTTTGGGGCTTTTGTACAAAGCAGACCTCGGGATAACCTCTCAGCCATGTCTGAAAATCATTCAGGCCCGCAATTTCTCCGTCAAAAATGACGTATTGCCCGTTGCTTTCTACAGGCGGGCCAAGATATGCCCGGATTTGTTCCAGAACCTCTCTGCTCTTTGTCCTGTCTTTTCGCACCAGAATCCTTATTTTGCATGGCGCCTGTACGTCAATATCCCACGCGTTTTGAATCTGCCTGACGTACTCTGTCTTATCCACGTCTGCCCGGCCCGGATATTCCAGAACTTCTATCTCCCCAAGCTCCATGGAAATCAACTGCTTCTTTCTTATTCCGCAAAGATATTTCCTGCCGCCGTCTCTGCTGACGACATAGCGAACGGGACACAGGGTATAGGATTTTCCTTTATAGTTCACCCGCATCCAAAGATTTTGGGCCAGCGCATAGTTGATTTTTCGAATTACGTCCCGGTGATCCGACAGCCGGTATACCGGCTCTGCTATCCGTTCCCGGTATCGTTCCAGTTCCAGGTTGTCCAAAATTTCGTTTTTTTCATTTCCCAGGTGATTTCTTAGAAACCGGTACGCATCCAATACCTGATTCTCCAGAAGATGATTTAAAATTTCTTTCCATTCGCCTTTCTGCAATGTTTTTCCCGATATAAAATAATCGGTTTTAATCGCGTAATACCCCCTGGCGTCTCTTTGAATCAGACCCTCCGCGCACATCTCTTTGAGCCTGTTTCGAATGGTCCGCTCGCAAACTCCCAAAACCGTATTTTTGCTGCCCCTGCACTCATCCTGCACGGCGCGAAGCTTTTCTAAAATCGAATCCGGAGTCTGGGACAGCTTTAATTTTCCATGTTCCAACAGCAAATGAATGATTTTTGTTTCCGTAAAATCTCCCATTCTCATAAAAATTTTTCCTTTCCGCCATTTTTTGACAGTTTTTTCCATCCGGCATTTTATACTGGGTTCAACAGTTGACGCGTTGCTTTATTTTAAGGAGGTTTGCTTATGTCTGATTTTTTCGATCGTTTCCATCGTGCTTCCGCTGCCGCTTCTGTTTGCGGCGCTTCCGGCGCCGCTATCGGCGGCTCCGTCGTTTCCGCCGTCTGTGCCCTTTCCGGCTCTGTCGTGGGACCTGCCGGAACCTTTTTCGGTTCCGTTGTCGGTTCCGGCTCCGGCTCCGCCGTTGGCGGCGCCATCGGTTCTGTGGGCGGCTTTTTTTACGGCTTTTTCTCGGACGAACTGGATTTTTAGTTCGTCCGAACGCAGCCTTTTTCTAAAGGCTTTGTGTTTTGACTGTTTTGACAGGTTCCCCATTGTTTTCATTTTAAGGAGGTTTGCTTATGTCTAATTTTTCTGATCGTCTGCTTTGTGCTTCTGCCACCGCTTCTGTCGGTGGCGCTTCGGGCGCTGCCATCGGCGGCGCGATTGCCGCTGCCCTTGGCGCTGTGTTTGGCCCCGCCGGTCTTTTGATCGGCGCCGCCGTCGGTTCTTCCTCGGGCGCTGCCGTTGGCGGCGCGATTGGCTCTGTCGGCGGCTTTCTGGGCGGCTTTTTCTCGGACGAACTAGATTCCTAGTTCGTCCCTCTTTTTGTTAATAGGTGATCTTTCGGCTCAACGCAAAATAATATTCCCAGCTTTCCTCGTCAAACCGAATCTCGCCAAATACGCGCTTCATGCTCTCCGGCAGCTTTTCATACAAGTTTGCATACCGCTTCTGGAGCGCCTTTTTCCACTGTTGGCCGTCTTTTTTCTGATTCAGCTTTAACGCAAACGCATATCTCTCCAGTTCTGCTCCAAGCCCAATCAGATGCAGCGTCAAATCTTCTTTTTCAAAGCAAAGCTCAAGCGCCGTTTTGTATACATCCGAAACTTTTCCCAGCTTCAGAGACAGATAGCCGGCATATTTCCAGAAAATCAGCTCCATTGGATGCCCGCCTTTTCCTCCGGCCAAAAGCTCCTGCATCGCCGCGCTTTGCACCAGGGCGCCATACAATGCGTCTGAGCGTTCCCATCCCGTTAATTTGCTCTCCGCCATCAGTCTGACATAAGCGCACAGCTCATAGATTCTGCCCTCTTTTTTCAGCTCTTGCCATAGCTCCTTTTCACTTACGCATCCCTCGAATCCATTTGCAAGACACAGATATTTGTACGCGCACGCAAACTCCCCGGCCTCTGTCTCAAGCTGCACGCGGTACAGATACTGTCTTCTTTTATCTGCTCCCGATGTAAATTCCCGAATTGCCGCGTTAGAATAACCGACGGCTCTGGCATAATCTTCGGACTTTTGTCCGCTGTGCCGAAGCAAAAACGCTTCTATCTGTACCTGTGTGCCAAGCGCCTTGGCCAGCTCGTCATATGTAACGTCTTCCCGGTATAAGGACAATAATTCCCGGATGTCCTGGCACTTGTTCAGCAAAGCCTCATTCAAAGCAGCCGCTTTTGAAAAATCAAACAGATTGATTTGATGGATGACTTTTCTCTGCTCATATTTTATGCCAAGGTCAACCATGCTCCAGTTGGACGGCAAACGGCAAAATGCCTGTTCGCATGCTTCCTGCGCAAGCGAAGCGGCGGCTACGTCTCCCATATGGGTATACACCGTCAAAAGGTAAAAATTCAAATCAAACGTCAGCTTTTCCACAATTTCGCTGTGTCTTAAGACAGGAATAAAATAGCGCAGCAAATTTTTCAGCATGTTTTCACACTGCCTGTACGCATACGTTACATTCAGATAATATTCAAACAAAGCCTTTAAAAACCCGTACTGCAGCTCAATCTCCCTGTCTGACAATTCTTCCAGCCGCTGCCTGACGCCCGCCATGCAGGAGGTAATCACTTCTGGAACGTCGCACTGACAGATAACGGCGACTGCCTCTCCCCGCCTGTTTTCCGCCATAAGCTCCTGAAATTCGGACTCCATAGACGCCGGAAGCACGGAACATACCATTGTTTTCTCCTCATCTTCATAAACCGCCTGAATTTCTTTATTTTCTTTCATTTTGGTATTTCTCGTCAAAAAACAGTTGCAGATGACGTCGGCTGCCATCAGCCTTTTATCCGCTTTTTCCTTTAGAAAAGGAACTCTTTTGGCAAGGCCGATTTTTAAAGACCATTCCTCGTCCTCGATTTTATGTCGAATTTTGGCCATCAAAATTCTCTCTTTCAGCTTTCGTTCATATTCTTCCAGCGGCACAATCGTGCTGCCGTCAAAATGTCTGCCCGCGTCTCTTCGGCTGGCAATCCATACATCCAGCTTAATTTCTCTGTACCGGGCTTTTAATTTTTGAATCACTCTTGCGATGCCCTCTGCCATAATATTCTGATACGTAATGCTGTCGTCCAGCACCATAATGCATTCCCGATTGGTAAACGCAACATACCGTATAAATTTTCCGCTCTTTCGAATTGCTTCCGCCTTTTTTTCAATCCGGCAAAACCTGTCGAATACTTCCTGTTTTCCCTCCTCGCCCTTTTTCTCCGTTGCGTGAAAGTCTTCCTCCGGAAAAACAGCGTCCAGCGCATTTTTTCCAAATTCCCCTTTCTGCACTAAAATTCCTCCAATATGGGAGGGATTTAACCCTTTTTTCACCTTTAATTTATCCTGGGTAAAATCGCCGGATTCGTCCAGCCATAATTCAAATTCCGTCCTCATCGCATTGGTCCTTTCCTGACTTTTTCTTTTGATACTATCACTATACCACATAGCTTTTCCCACGAAAACAATTAAAAAAATGATATATTACATTTGTCACATCGTCTTATGATGATTTTCACTTCCTCTTTTTTCCGGAATTTTATATAGTAAAAGCAACAAATCCAATTTATTCAGAAAGGAAGATTTTATGAGCAAGCCTGTCATTCAAATTGAAAATCTTGTGAAACGCTATAAGGACTTTATTGCCTTAGACCATTTCAACATGGAAATAAACGAGGGAGAAATATTTGGTCTTCTTGGTCCGAACGGTTCCGGCAAGACGACGACCATCAACTGCTTACTGTCCCTGCTTTCTTTTGACAAAGGAACGATTCAGGTCTTCGGGCAGACCATACGCCCCGACAGCTATGATCTAAAACGGCAAATCGGCATTGTGATGCAAAACGTAGCCGTTTTTGACACGCTAACCGTCTATGAAAACGTCGACTATTTCTGCGGCCTGTACGTCAAAGACAAAAAGACGCGGCGAAATTACGTTGAAGAAGCCATTTCGTTTGTAGAACTGGAACAATTTCAGAAGTTTTATCCGAAAAAACTATCCGGCGGTCTTCTGCGCCGCTTAAATATCGCGTGCGGCATTGCCCATAAGCCAAAGCTCATTATTTTAGACGAACCGACCGTTGCCGTCGATCCGCAGAGCCGAAATAAAATCTTAGAGGGCATTATTGATTTAAACAAAAAAGGCGCTACCATTATCTATACGTCGCATTATATGGAAGAAGTCGAGCAAATCTGCACCAGAATTTCTATTATGGACGACGGAAAAAACATTGCCGTCGGCACTTCCGATGAATTAAAGCAGATGATCAAAAAAAGCGAAAAAATCAAAATCGAAATTCCCGTGCTTTCCGAGGAAGATTTAAAAAACCTGCGTCTGCTTCCCCATGTGCTGCATGCCGATTATCAAAACTGCCAGCTTAACATCCAATGCTCCGGCGGCAGACATAATCTGGTACGCATCCTGGAGTATTTACAGACGCGCAGCCTCTCTTTCGACCGGGTATATTCGGAACTGCCGACGCTAAACGACGTCTTTTTGGAAATGACCGGAAAAGAACTGCGCGACAACGCATAAGGGAGGAAACAGCCGTGTTCATACATGAATTTAAATATGAATTAATCCGCGTACTGCGGCAAAAGGACGAATTGTTCTGGGTTTTATTATTTCCAATTATTTTAGGAACGATGTTTTATGTCGCTTTTGGCAATCTGAACAACGCCACGGAAAACTTTCATACCATTCCGGCAGCCGTATGCGTGGAAGCAGCTGCAAAAGACAAATCCTTTGAAGCCGTTTTAGATATATTAAGCGACGAGACGGATACGCCGCTTTTAGAACTGACCTATACGGACTGGGACGACGCCGTGGAATTGCTGAAAGAAAATTCCGTGCGCGGAATTTTTAAAATTGGAGAAAGCGTCACGCTGCACTGCGTCTCCAACGAAAACGCAAACGCCGTAACGCTTGCCTTAGAGCAGAGCATATTAGAGACGATTTTACAGGAATACCTCACATACGCCGATCTCATTACAGAAATCGCGCAAACGTCGCCCGATAAGCTTCCCGAAGCTATATCCAAAATGGAATCTTCCGTTTCCTACAAAAAAGAGCTGTCGCTTACGCCGGGCAATATGGACAGCATCATTCAATACTATTTTAACCTGATTGCAATGGCCTGTCTCTTTACGTCGTTCGCAGGCGCCTACATTGCCATGCATCACCAGGCAAACCTTTCCCCGCTTGGAGCCAGAAAATGCATTTCTCCAAATAGCAAATTCTGTTCCGTTGCCGCGCAGCTTCTCTCCTGTCTGCTCACCCAGTTTGTCTGTGTGGCCGTCACGATACTGTATTTATATTTTGTGTTAAAAATTGACTTCGGCACGTCGTTTCCTATGATTTTATTTACGTCTTTCATTGGATGCATTCTCGGCGTAAGCTTTGGTTTTTTTATTGGCAGCATTGGACGTATCAGCGAGACCGCCAAAAACGGCATTATGATTTCCGCCTCATTGCTCTGCTGCTTTTTAAGCGGACTTATGCTTGGCAATATGCGCATGATCATCGAATCTTTCTGTCCGCTGATCAACGATCTCAATCCTGCCGTTTTGATCTCCGACAGTTTTTTAACCTTGAATATTTATGGCGTCACGGAGCGATACGGCGCAAATCTCTTTGCGCTTTTGCTGTTTTCCGCCATATTTACCGTTTTTGGATGCCTGATGATAAGGAGGAAAACTTATGCAAGTCTTTAAAGCATTTATCATATCCGCCAGAAAATTTTTTCCGGTCAACCTGATGTATTTTGTCATTTTTTGTGTCATTGCATTCGCGGCCTCCAGTTCCAGCACAGATTCCGAACAGTCTTCGTTCCGGACCGTATCTCTGGAAATCGGATTCATGGATCAGGACGGCACTTCTGCCTCCCGCGCATTATGCGATTACTTAAAAACGCTGCATACGCTTACGCCGCTTGCATACGACGAGGAAGCCCTGCTTGACGGACTGTTTTACCGCACCATCGACTATATTCTGATTCTGCCGGATGGATTTGAAGCGCGGCTCCTTTCCGGCACAGATGAAAATTTATATGAAACGGTTCAAATTCCGGGCGTCTACAGCAGCGCTTTTATTGACGAGCAAATTGATTCCTTTCTGAAAGCGGCAAAGCTCTGCCTTGCCGGCGGCCTTTCGCCAAAAGACGCGTTTTCCCGGACGTCTTCTGCTCTGGCAGAATCCGCAAACCAGGTTCAAATCATGGAATTTGACGACGATAGCCAAACGGATTCCGCTATGACGGCCATATTTTATTTTTACCAGTTCCTCGCGTATGTCATTATCAGCATCATACTGACCGGGCTCACGCCGATTTTAAGCATTTTTCAGGAAGAAAATCTTGCAAAACGGACGTCCTGTTCTTCTATGAGCCTGTTTCAGCGCAACCTGCAGCTCGCTTTCGGCAGCATATTTTACTGTCTTGCCGCCTGGCTTTTATTCATTATTACATCCGGCATATTTTACGGCGAAGCCATATTTTCGGAAAAGGGGCTTTTATGCATAGTAAACAGCTTTCTGCTGCTTCCGCTTGGCGTCTCCATCTCCCTTATCATCGCCTGTTTTGCGCCCTCCGGCAATATCATCACTATGATAAATAATATTGTCACGCTTGGCATGAGCTTTTTGTGCGGCATCTTTATTCCGCAGCAAATGTTAGGAGAAAGCGTCCTTGCCTTTTCCAAATATCTTCCGCTTTACTGGTACGTCAAAAACAACGACCTGATTTCCGGCTTTGGCAGCGAACCCTTTACCTGGCCCGCCTATTGGAAGCATCTGGGAATTCTTATGTTCTATGGCATTGCCATTTTTACCGTGGCGCTCGTCGTATCAAAATACAAAAGCTCACGGAAAAGAGCGTAACATTCACGAAAAACAGCGTTCACTCGAACGCTGTTTTTCTATAGAAACAAATATTTACATGCTCTGTCAGCAAATCTCGGCTCCCGACGGCATTTCCTTTTCCGGCACTAAAAGCGCAAGCTCTCCGTTTGCATCTTCCGCGCAAAGAAGCATTCCCTCTGAAAGCACTCCGGCCAGCTTGGCTGGCTTTAAGTTCACAAGAACCATCACTTTTTTTCCAACCATTTCTTCCGGAGCATAATGCTTGCGGATTCCCGATACAATCTGCTTAACCTGGCTTCCAATCTTTACCTGGGAACAGAGCAGCTTCTTAGACTTCTCTACGGCTTTGCATTCTATAATCTCGCCTACCTGGAACTGCATCTTCATAAAGTCGTCAAATGTAATTTCCGCTTTTGGCTCGATGTCAATTCCCGCTTCTTCCAAAGCCTCTTCGGCGGCTTCTTCTGCGGACGGATAACGCTCTTCTACTTTTTTCAAAACTTCCTCCAAATCCAGCCTTGCAAATAAGATTTCCGGTTTTTCCGTTACTTTTTTACCGCTCTCATAATTTCCAAATGTTCCGAGCTTTTCAAACGGAATCTCTTCCGCGTTTAACTGCTTTAGAATGTTTTCCGCCGTTTTTGGCATAAAGCTCTTTAACAGCGAAGCTCCGATGCAGATACTCTCAACGAGATGATATAAAACTGTTTCAAGCCGAGGCCAGGTCGCCTCGGCCTTAGCTAAAATCCACGGCGTTGTCTCGTCGATATACTTATTGCAGCGTTTAAACAGCTGGAATACTTCCGTCATGGCGTCAGCTACGCGCAGCTCGTCCATTTTCGCTTCCGCCTTTTCGGCTGTTTTTGTCACGACGTCTTTCAATTCCTCGTCTATCGGCTCCAATACGCCGCTGTTTTTTACCACGCCGCCAAAATATTTGTTGCTCATGGAAATCGTACGGTTTACCAGATTGCCAAGCGTATTGGCAAGATCGGAATTCATCCGCTCTACCATCAGCTCCCAGGTAATTACTCCGTCATTGTCAAACGGCATTTCATGCAGCACAAAGTAGCGAACTGCGTCCACGCCGAAAAATTCTGTCAGCTCGTCCGCGTAAAGCACGTTTCCTTTGGACTTGCTCATCTTTCCGCTGCCCTGTAAAAGCCAGGGATGTCCAAAAACCTGCTTTGGCAGAGGAAGATCGAGCGCCATCAGAAAAATCGGCCAGTAAATCGTATGGAACCGGATAATGTCTTTTCCAATCAGATGCAGATCCGCCGGCCAGTTTTTTCGGAACAATTCGCTGGAAGTTCCATCTGCGTCATAGCCAATCTTCGTAATATAATTCGTCAGCGCGTCCAGCCAGACGTATACGACGTGCCTGGGATCAAAATCCACCGGAATGCCCCAGCGAAACGACGTTCTGGATACGCACAAATCCTGCAGTCCCGGAAGCAGAAAATTATTCATCATTTCGTTTTTCCGGGAAACAGGCTGAATAAATTCCGGATGCGTCTCAATATGCTCAATCAGACGGTCTGCATATTTGCTCATTTTAAAGAAGTACGCTTCTTCCTTCGCCGGTTTTACTTCGCGTCCGCAATCCGGGCATTTTCCGTCTGCAAGCTGCGATTCCGTCCAGAATGATTCGCACGGCGTACAGTAAAGCCCCTCGTAGGAGCCTTTGTAAATATCGCCTTTCTCATATAATTTTTTGAAAATCTTCTGCACCTGCTTTTCGTGGTCTTCGTCCGTCGTACGGACAAAGCCGTCATAAGAAGCGTCCATCAGATCCCAAATCCGCTTTACTTCTCCCGCGATTTTATCCACGTGTTCTTTTGGGGTAATGCCCTGCGCTTCTGCTTTTTCCTGAATTTTCTGTCCGTGTTCGTCCGTTCCCGTCTGAAAATATACGTCGTATCCCTGCTGTCTCTTAAACCGCGCAATTGCGTCCGCAAGCACTATCTCGTAAGTATTCCCGATATGCGGCTTGCCGGAAGTATAGGCAATTGCGGTCGTCATATAAAATTTCCCCTTGTTGTTCATAACTGCCTCCTTATTTTGATTCTCTTTCCTGTGGTATAAAAAAGTCCCGTCTCCAAATAAATGAAGACGAGACATCATTCCCGTGTTACCACTTCCATTCATCCATGCTCTGCGGCATGAACCTCAGCGCGTACCATATTCTGCAAGAGGATACGCTTCCGCTGTAACAGGCGGACCTGTCAAGAATTCCATATATCGTCTTTTTTCGGTTCTTCTTCCACAACTTTCTCTTCTTCCGGTTCCGTTTCCATTGGCTCTTCCACTACAACCGTAAGACGCGCGCCGCAGACGCTGCAGTAATCCGCCGAATCTGCCGCTTCCGCTCCGCAGTCGGGACATTTTCTGGCTTTTTTCAGCTCCAGAA
>CATOKN010000004.1 GCA_951800425.1 uncultured Lachnospiraceae bacterium | reverse complement strand
TTTGTACAGAGACATTTTAAATACGTTGAATGTGGGGATGATCATAAAAATGAAAAATAATATGACGGCCGGCGCCACGCATACCCCTATAAAAACACTTCTTGCTTTGCCCTTTTTCACATCCATACCTCCATTCCTATTTTACCGGACCCATTATGCCGGCCTACTCTAAAAAAGCGTTCCGAAGGCAGAAACCTTCGGAACGCCCATCGTTATGCTTATTCCATTGCGTCTCTTAACTGATCGCTTGCTGCTTCTACTGCTGCCTGCCACTCTTCAACTGTCTTGTCGCCGCTTACAATACTGTTTACGGTTTCAAATAATGTTTCTGCCATAGAAACGCCTTCTACAGGAGCTGTAGCCGCAAATCCGCCCATAACTGCGGTTGCGCCGTTGTCATAGATGCTGTAGAACATTTTGTTGTCGCCTTCCAGAGAATCACTGATTCCTTTGATTGGCTGAATTGCTGCAGACTTCGCAAAAATCTGTGCTGCTTCGTCTGAATACATATAAGCTACGAATTCTTTTGCCATGTCCGGATTTGCTGCCTGTGCAGGTACCCATAACTGCTCAAAGAATGTGAAAGAGCTTCCGCTCTCACCAGCGTTTACTGCAGGAACTGCCATAAAGCCCCACTCGAATCCATCTGCTCTCGGAGCTTCAGCCATCTCGCCAACTAACCATGTTCCGTTCGGGCAGAAGATTGCTTTGTTGTCAAGGATTAACTGCTGATTCTTTGTAAATCCTTCATCATTTGCGTTTGCAACAGTCGTTCCTTCTGTGTACTGTGCCAGTTTGCCAATGATTTCAAATACTTTTGTAGCTTCCGGGCTTTCCCAGATGCCGTCTTCGTAAGTCATGCACTTGTTGTAGAAATCAGCTCCGCCTGAAGAAGCCAACAGAGCGTATGTAAATGCGTCAAAGTATCCGGTTGTCGGATAAGTAAATAAAGCAATGCCTTCTTCTTTCGCCTTGTCGCCTAACTCCCACATTTCATCCCATGTAGTAGGAACATCCCACTGCTTCTCTTTCAAAAGTCCTGCATTATAGAACAATCCGCAGGGGCTGTAGAACATCGGAGCATAGTAGGTAACGCCGTCGCCGTATGGATTGGTTCCAAGCGTATCAAGGAATCCGGGAATCACTTTATCTTTTACCGTTACGCTTTCGCCAGGTACTGTCATATCAAGCACGTCTGTCAAAGGCATCAATGCTTTTTCTTTTGTCAGAGTCTCTGTCAGACCTGCTTCACGTCCTGTTGCAAGATGTACAACATCCGGATATTCTCCGGCACGCATATTCGGGCTGATTACGTCCTCTAACTTTTTGTCAGTTGTAAGCTCTACGGTAACGCCAGGATGAGAATCTTCAAATGCTGCTACTACTTCCGTCCACATATCTGCGCCGTATCCGCTTTCCAAAGCTGCTACTTTCAGGGTCTGCTCTTCCACTTCTGCAGGAGCTTCTTCCGTATCGGCAGGAGTTTCTACATTGTTGCTCTCCGTTGATACCGGTTCATTGTCGTTTGTCTCCGGAGCCGGATCTTTCGTGTCGCCACATCCTGCAAATAAAGTTGCGGTCATAGCTCCCGTTAATAAAAGTGCCATTACTCTTCTTTTCATTTTGTTTCCTCCCAAAACTTTGTTGAATCATAAACTGGAAATTAAAATTCATCTGGCCAGATGATATTGTGCGCGTCCACGCATTTATTGATTTCCATTTTGTTTATATGTGCATTATAACATGAGACGTTCCTATATTCAACAAAAAAAAAAGCAAATTCAACTATTTTTAAAGTTAAATTTGCTTTTTGCACAAAAATTTTTCCTGATTTTATGCAATCTGCCAACGCATCCGGCAAACGCATTCCCTTTACTTTTTCCCTCAATAACTTTTCATCGCTTTGATCAGGCCCATTAACTTTGTAGCGTATCCGGGATCGGTCGCCCAGTTGCCGTTTCCAAGACTCTGTACATATTTTGCCGTTCCGCGCCTGGAAGAAAGATAGACAAATCTCGGATCTACGCATTTCTGGTTCAGGCTGTCTTTCGAAGCATAACCTTTCAAATGCTGTACCTGCGCACGGATTCCAATCCGAACGCTCGAAAACGTCGCTCCGGCTGCTCCGTCATCCGTCGCTCCAATCCCTGAGAAATTACACTGTTCGGCTCTGACCTGGCCTCCAAACTGCAGATAGCCCGTTTCCAGACAAATCTGGGCAAAAATAACTTCGGCGCGCACGCCCTCCTTATTGCTTTCGTTCACTACAATATTACAGAACGCTTCAATCGAACCCGCTCCCTTGTTCTTATAGACGGAAGCAGGAAACTTCTTGCCTGTGGCTTTAAACATCGCCGCCATCTGCTTTGCCGTAACCGTCGTCTTACCCATAATTGCATAACTGGTAGACGCTCCAAAAGCTTCGGAACGCGTGCCGCTTCCGGATGTAATCAGTCCCTTGCCGTCCGAATAAGCCTGCACCTTGTAATAATATGTTTTTCCCGGAGTTATTTTATAATCCGTATAATTCAAAGCGCCCGCGCTGCTTACGGTGGCAATCTTCTGATAACTTCCCCATTTGGAAGTCGCGCGATATACTTTATATTTCGTGGCGCCCGCCACTTTACTCCATTTAATTTTCAGGCCGTCATCCGCCGTTGTTTTTACAGAAGATATTTTTACCTTTTTCAGCGCGCAAAACGACTCTGCCTTTGAATACTCTCCGGTAATTTTTATGCCGCCGGCGCTTCCAACGGGGGCAATCTTATAATAATATTTTTTGCCGCTTTTTACGGTACGATCCACATATTTTCGAACGCTTCCGCTTAACGTCGCAATCTTTTTATATTTGCCCTTTTCACTGGAGCTTCGGTAAACCTCATATCCTTTTGCGCCTTTTACCTTTTTCCAGGTAATCTGCATCTTGTCAGAAGATAAAGAAGCAATCGAAGTAATCGTCGTCTGCGCAATCGTCTTTCCCTTTGCGGGCGAAGAATAAGAGCCCGCGTTTTCTCCTTTGTTGACCGAACGCACTTTATAATAATAGGTCTGACCGGGCGTCACTTCGCCGTCCGTATAAGTACAGTTCTTTTTACCGCTTACCTGCGCAATTTTTTCGTATTTGCCTGTTTCGCTTGCAGACCGGAATACCTCGTATCCGTCTGCGCCGGACGACGCTTTCCAGTACAGTTTCAGCGAAGTGGCAGATTTCACCGTAACTTTCTGAATGGACGTCTTCACCGGGGCTTTCGCTTTTACAACCGCCTGTGCGTTCTTTAATTCGTTTCCTGTCTCCTTGCTGACGGGAACAATTTTATAATAATAAGAAACGGCGGCGCGAACCAAACGATCCCGATACTGCGTTCCCTGCTGCGTCTTTATTTTCTGAAATTCGGTTTCTGATGAAGACCTGCGATAAATGGAGTAGCTTTCCGCATTTTCCATTCCATTCCATTTTAACTGAATTTCACTGCTGGACGTCGCCGTAGCAGATGCCCGGATTCCGGTATCCTGGGCATATGTATTCTTTGGCATGCAGATTGCTAAAAGCAACGCTCCTACTGCAATCATGCAATTTTTCCATACTCTTTTCATCATCTACTCCTAATTTTTTGTTTCCAGCATTCCAGACGCTGCGGCTGACTGCTGACCGTATATGGTCTGATTGTTGTACTGGTTGATCAGTGCAATTTTATAATAATACATCACATTTTCTTCCGCTGAAGCATCCACAAATTTTGTTACGGCAGGTCCCGATACCGTCTGTATCAGACTGTAACCGCTTTCTGGCTGCGTACTGCGGTATATCTGATAACCTGTAATATCCGAAACGCCGTTCCAGGTAATTTCCAACAGGCCCTGCGGATTTGTCGCAACCGAAGTAATCATTGTGCTGTTTATGGGAGAGCCCTCCGCTGCAGCTCCCATGCCGGCGGAAGCCGTTGACTGATACCCGGCTATTACGGCCTCTATTTTATAATAATATTTCTTTGTCATATCCAGATTGGAATCGGTATAACTGACTTCCGTATCTTTGACGGTAGCAATTTTACTATAGGAGCCGTTTGCGGCAACCGCACGGTAAATATGATAGCTTTCGACTCCTCCTACCGGATTCCAGAAAATCTGGAGCTGTTTTCCCGTCGTTCCCTGTATGGATGTAATTTGCGCCGCTTCTCCCGACCATGCGTCGCGAACGGTTGAATATGAGCCATATCCGATTTTGCCGCCGACTTTCTTCCTCGTCCTTACTTTATAAAAATATCTCGTTCCCGGCACAAGCCCGTTTATGCGATAAGACGTCTTTTTTGCCCCGGACACTTTGGCAATTTTTTTATATACGCCGTTTTTTGAAGTTGACTGGTAAATCAGATAACCGTCGATTCCTTTTGCCGCTTTCCATTTAATCGTCTGACTGGTAAGAGAATTCATTGAAATTTTGGTAATTTGCGTCTTTTTAATGGTTTTTCCGGACGCAGAACTGCCATATCCGCTGACCCCTTTTCCTCCAATGTTATGATTAAACGCCTGAACTTTATAATAATACGTCTTTCCTGATTTTACAGCAGCGTCGTCGTAATATTTTTGGGAACCTCCGTTTACTGTTCCGACTTTTTTATATTTTCCCTTGGGGGAATCCGCCCGTTTTATCGTATAACCGGACATATTTGCATCCGGCGTCCAGCATACGCGAAGCGTACGCGTCCCCTCCGATTTCACAAACACGCTCTTTGGGACAGTGGCGGTTCTGGCCGGTACAATCTCGCTGTAGTCGCTGTATACCGTATCATTGTCCATCATGCTGATCGAGCGTATTTTATAAAAATACTGCTTTCCCGCCTTGACCTTGTCGGTGTAGCTAATCTGATTTACTCCGGCAAGCGTTGCAATTTTTTTATACGTTCCGTTCTTCTTCGTGGAACGATAGAGTTCATAATTCGCCGCGTCGTTTATCGTCGTCCAGCTAATCTGAAGCGTCTTGCTGTTTTTTGATTTTATCGACGAAATCGCAGGCGTCGACATCGTCGTTCCGGAAGCGGCCGCGCTGTATTTGCCATATGTAATTTTTGAATTCTCTTTCGTATAAGTACGAACCTTGTAATAATACGTCGTGCCGGGAGCCAGGCCCGTATCCCGCCATTTCGTCGTAGACGCGGAACTGATTGTGGCTACTTCTTTAAAATCGCCGCTGCTTTTTGTGCTTCGCGCAATGCTGTATCCCGTTACGCCAACTACGGCGGACCAGCTCAAGTCCATTGTCGTACTGCTTGACGAAAGAATACTGTTAAATCCAAGCCCTTTCTTCAAGCCGTAATATTCCGCAATTCCCGTCGCGTCTGCAACGCCAAGCTTTTTTAACTGCGCGTCCGAACTCAGATAATTTTTCGCGTCGCCGGCATTGGAAATAAACGCATGCTCTACGATCAATGCGGGAATGCCGTTTTCCTTACACCGCTTAATGACCCCATAATAATCGGCCAGGCTTCCATCCGGATACTTCGTGCCATTTTCGGAATTCCGGATGTGAATACCGCCGCTTGCAAGACCAAGCGCCGTCAGCTTCGACTGTATAATTTCAGCCAGGGCTTTTCCATTTTTTCCTACGTTCGCGTTATAATTGGAATTTGGATAATATACGTTTGCTCCGCAAGGTCCCGGACTGGTATTTGAATTGTTGTGAAGACTTACGAACAAATCCGCTCTTTTATTGATTGCCACCTGAGCGCGCTGCGCCAGAGAAAGATACGCATCTGAATTTCTCGTCATATATACCGTAATTCCAGAATATTCCTCCAGCTCTGCTTTACAGTACTGGGCGATTTTGAGATTCGCATTCTTTTCCACGACTCCGTTTGCCTGGGCGCCCGGATCGGAACCGCCATGGCCGGCGTCCAATACGACAACCAGGCTTCTCATTCCTTTCGACTGAACGCTTTCCCCATTTGCGCCCCTGCTCACTGCTGCAATCGCATCATCCACCGTCTTGCATCCTGCGTTTTCCAGCGCCTGTTCCATCGTTTCTCCGGACTCCGGCTTTCCATTTTCATCCAAAGCAACAATGCTTACTTCCGTCTCCGCAGCCAGAGCTTCTACTTCTTCATCTGTCAAAAGAACGTCGTCCGGCTCGCTTTCCACCACTTCGTCAACGCCAAATGAAGCGTCAATTCCCATTTCTTCAAAGGAAGTTTCATACGCGCGATCTCCCGCCGAATATGTAATGCCCGCAAGACGGTAACTTCCCGCCCGGCTTTTTTTGGAAAATTCCATTTGAAACAATACAAAGTTTCCAAGCGTCTCCTGCGCGTTAACTTCAAAAAGTTCTCCCGTCTCCTGATTTATATATGACAGGACTGCCGAAGAAATTTCCATGCTTTCATCGCCGATTCCAAGCATAACGGTCTGCGTTCCCGGAGATGAAACCACAGGCTCTCCCACTACAAGATAATCTACCAGCGGCTCTGCGTCTTCTGCCTGAGCGGCAAAAACACCAAAATTGCCAGATGCAAACAGCATAATAAATGCCAACGCAAAAGCCATCATTTTTCTCTTTATTCTCATATGATTTCCTTTCCCTTTAAAGCTTTCTTTATTTCCGAATCACAGTTCCCGTAATCCCTTCCATGGCTTCCTTGGATTTGTCAATCCTGGTGATTACTACGGTTTTTACTGCGGAATCTCCGATAAAATCCACTGCCGCCTGAATTTTAGGCAGAATCGTACCCTCTTCAAACTGCCCCTCTTCCATATAAGATCTGGCCTGAGCCACCGTCATCGTATCCAGCGGTTTTTCCTTGGCCGTATTATAATTCAGACAAACCTTATCCTCTCCCGTTAAAATGACAAACATATCCGCTTCTAAAAGCTCCGCCAGCTTTCCGGCCGCCAAATCTTTTTCAATTACTGCGCTGGCGCCTTTTAGCTTATTTGCCTGCACCAACACGGGAATGCCTCCTCCCCCACAGGCAATCACTACCTGATCTGCGTCGCTTAACGCCCGGACGGCGTCTATCTCCACAATGTCCATCGGCTTGGGAGCCGCCACAATTCTGCGGAATCCGCCTCCCTCTTCAACGACATGGTTTCCTTTCTTTTCTTCCGCCTCCGCTTCTTCTTTTGTCATCACGCGTCCGATTACCTTGCCCGGATGATAAAACGCTTCGTCATAAGGATCCACGCACACCTGCGTCAATATTGTAGAAACCGTTTTATATATGCCGCGGTTTAACAATTCCGTCCGAATTTCATTCTGCAAATCATAACCGATATATCCCTGGCTCATGGCCGAACAAACTGACATCGGCGTCGCCGTATATTCCGGATGCTGTTTGCAAAACTCTGACATGGCCGTATGAATCATGCCTACCTGCGGTCCGTTGCTGTGAGAAATCACAACCTGATAGCCCGCTTCAATCAAATCCGCCACCGCTTTCGCCGTTTTCTTCGCCGCCACTTTCTGATCCGGCAGCGTTGTTCCTAAAGCTTCATGCCCTAATGCAATTACAATTCTCTTCTTCCTCATGAATGTTTCCTCCTCGTTTAGCTTTAAGAAAAACAAAAAAATTATATCAACAATGTTTTTATTGTAGCACAGTTTTTTTCGTTCCACAATACCGCCGTTTTCTTAATTTTTTATGAAAAAGAAGAACCTCATGCCAGATTTTCCATAAAATCCCGCATGGGTTCTTTTTTCTTTTTAGAATTTTCTATTTTTTTCCCATGGTAACATTCAATGTATGTTCTTCATACGTTCCATTCTTGGCTCTTTGAATCGTCACTTCCACCTCGGTTCCTGCCGGAAGATATTTCATCAGGCTTCGAACTTCTTCCATTGACTTAACATTTCTCCCGTCAAACCGGGTGATAATGTCGCCCTGCATCAGCCCGGCTTCCGCCGCTCCGCTGCCCTCTACCACCTGGGTAATATAAATGCCCTGCGGCATATGGTAAGTGTCGGATTCACTCTGCGTAACGTCTACGCCGGATATTCCAAAATACGCGCTTTTGGCGCTTTCTACCACTTCCCTTGTAATCAACTGCCGGATAATCGGCATCGCCATTTTGGACGGTATCGCATATCCCATGCCCTCCACGCTTGTCTGGGCATACTTGACCGAAGTGATTCCAATCACTTCGCCTTTTGCATTCAAAAGGGCTCCTCCGCTGTTTCCCGGATTAATCGCCGCAGACGTCTGCAAAAGCTCGTTTGTAATCGTGCTTCCGTCTGTTTCGTTTGTAACCGTCACTTCTCTGTCCAGCGCGCTGACAACTCCCGTCGTTACAGACTGCCCGTAACCCAGCGCGTTTCCGATTGCAATTGCCGTCTGGCCAATCTTCAGACCGGAAGAATCTCCAAACGTAGCAACGCGAATGCTCTTTTTGGTTTCTTCTTTAATCTCTTCCAAGGCCACGCTGACTACCGCAAGATCGCTGCTTGGATCGGTTCCTTTCATTTTGGCGTTTACCGTTTCTCCGTCATCAAAAAGCACCGTCAGCGTCTGGGCTCCCTCCACTACATGATTATTTGTCGCAATATAAAGAAATTCTTCATCCTGGCTGACAATAATGCCGGAGCCGCAGCCCTCACTCTCATATTCTTCCGTACGTCCGAAAAAGAAGCCTGGCACCTGCGTCCTTGCAATCGTAGTAATAGATACGATGGACGGCATCGACTGCTCTGCTACGTCCGAAACATCTGTCACCCCTCCCTCTGCGGATTTTTCTGCGCCGCTTTCCTTATATGCCGCAAGCGAATCTGCCGTTTCCGTTTCTCCCGAAATATGTAAGTCGCCGCCGGACAAAGCTTCTTTGTCTGATTTTGAGGTCGCATCTTCTCCCGTTATCATTCCAAAAAATCTCGTTGTTCCGGCAAACGCCGTGCCAGCCACCAGTCCGAATACCAGCGCCAGCGCAACGCACTTTGCAAATTTCATTCCGAAACCGCTTTTTTCTTTTGCAGGTTTCGGAGGCTCTTCATACGGCCGGTACAGCCCGTCCTCGCTTTCAGGTTCGTTTTCGTTTTCTTCATATCCGCCCGTATATTCCGTCTGCCCGTAAGCATAATAATCAGGCTTCTCCTGCCCGCTTTCCATTTTTTCAAATTCATCCATGACAAAACCTCCTCTGTCGTTTCTGATGATTAGTGTACTTTGAAATTGTGTTGCTTTTGTGAAAAGAACGTGCAAAAAAAGTGAAAGATGCATTTTTTCATCTTTCACTTCCTGCCTGTCAATTATTCGGCTCCTTCTTCTTCCGGCAGAATATACCCGGTGTCCGTCGTCGTCGTATTATTGTCTCCCGTCAGCGGATTGTCATGCCTGGAAGCCGAGCTTGTCGTGCATCCCGTATAATCCACAATATATTCGCTGATGCCGCTTACCGTATTGGAAACATTATTCTTTTCGTTGAACAGATATTCATGCAGTTCCTTTACATTTGTTTCCAGATCCGTTGGAACAACCAGATCTCCCTTGGTGCCATACTGCCCGGTACATAATTCAAACGGCCATCCATGCGTGTCCTCCAGCTCATAATCCATAACGCTGCTGGCCAGCTTTAACATTTCTCCGCTTGTAAAGCTTGTGGAAATCTCTCCAATCATACTGTTGATCATGCTGCCTACCGTCGTAATGCTGGTGCCCTTTGCTTTTTCAATCATCTTGCTAAGCACGGTCCTCTGGCGTTCCGTACGCTTAAAGTCGTCTCCCGCCGTATAACGGATGCGGCAATATGCCAGAGCCTGTACCCCGTCTACCGTATAAGTTCCCCCGCTGCTCAATTTGCTGGAAGAATGGTTTGTCACGGTATTAATTTCATCAATATAGTTATCGTTCATAATCTGAACTTCCTGATCCGTAAGCGTCAGCTCAATGCCGTCCAGCAAATCCACCGCTTCCACCACGGCTCCAAAATCCACCGACACATAATTGACAATATCCAGATTCAAATTCTTATTCAATGCTGCAATGGCGCCTTTGGGACCGCCGTAAGCATAAGCAGAATTGATTTTATTATAAGTATCGTCTTTCACATTTAAAAACGTATCGCGGTATATGGACAATAGCTTTACCTTTTTCGAATCGTTATTGATGCTTGCAATCATAATACAGTCGCTGTTTCCGACGTCATATTTTCCGGTATCCCGGTTATCAATGCCAAATAACGCAATATTTGTATATCCTTTCAACACCTCGGCCGTTTCAGAATCCAGCTCGATGTTCACTTCTGCTTCTTCAATCTCTCCCGTGCTGTCTACCTGGTTCATCTTTGAATAAACATAAAGCCCGACCAGCAATGCAGCTAAAATTACAATTTCAACAACAAACAATATCACTTTGTTTTTCTTTTTCTTCTTTTTTCTTCCTGTACTCATTTCAACTCCATTCTTTCAGGGTATGACTCGCCTGAAGCATATAGTATTTGACAAACAATTCCAATATATAACTTTTTTCAGTTTCTGTCAATGTTTGGACATCCGAAATCGCATGTGCAAGTTGTACAAAAATTCTTAATATTTTTTTAACTTACCAAAAAGGCAGGTTAGAAATTCCGCAATTTCCGGCGTTTCCAAATCGCGCGCAGCAGCGTAAACCGCTTTCTTAACATCTTTGGCACGCTTCCATGGGAAAAATCAGATACGTTCGTCTCATGCCTGCGATAGAAAAGAAGCTGCTCCGGAAGAAATACGCTTCCTTTGCCCTTTTTGTCATTTATCATGCCAAGCCACTGATCATGCATCTCAATTTCTTCCGGAATCGGAAGCGCGTCCGAAAGCAGCTCTCTCTCAAACGCCATACAGCAGCCCATATAACGGTTTTTCAGCAGATTCTGATAAAACCCGGGCTTGGAACCGCGATACGCAAAGAAAGACGGCATCAAAACCTCCGTCAGCGAATCATTCATCACTTTTGCATCATGACAGACAAGGCTGCAGCCGTCTTTGCCAAGATAACGCAATACCCGGTCGACCTTTCCGCTTACCCAGACGTCGTCCTGATCCGCGAGAAAAATATATTTTCCCCGGCAGCATTTCAGCGCCGCATTGATATTCTGCTTTACTCCTCTGCCGGGTCCTTTGATCACCCGAACCGGAATGTCTTTTCCCTCGTAGGATTTCAGTATGTCCCAGGTACGATCCGAAGAACCGTCGTCTGACGCGACAATTTCATCCTGCTTTGAAAGATTTTCCAAAATGGAATCCAACTGCTCTCTGATATATTTTTCTCCATTAAAAGCGGCCAGCGCAACCGATACTCTGATGCTATTCATAGTCTACCCCAGAAATGTCTTTTCATAATCTTTTGCAATCTGTTCTTTTCCATAAGCCGTTAAAATCCTTTGCTTCGCCCTGGCTCCAAAATCCGTTTTCTTTTTCTGATCAAACCGATCCGCCTCTTCTATCAGGGAAGCAAGGCTTCCCGGCTGTTTTGACCAGTAAAGCGCCGCGTCCTCTCCGACTTCCCTGTTAAATCCGACGTCTAACAAAAGATTCAAATCCGTGCTGCCCAGCGCTTCCAATAACGAGGGATTCGTTCCTCCCACTTCGTGTCCGTGCAGATACCCGCAGGCATTTTCCCGGATTTTCTTTAACAGCTGCTCCTCATAAACCGTCTGGCAAAACACAATGCGAAAATCCCGATCAAATCCCGTAGACTCTTTTAACTTCTGATAGAATGGATTTTCTTCCACATTGCTGATGATAGCCAGCTTTTTCGTTGTCTTTGCCCGCATAAATTCCCGAATCATTGTCTCGTAATTATTTTCCGGCACAAAGCGTCCTACAATCAGGTAATATTGAAACGGCTCCAGATTCCATCTGCGATACCAGTCAAGCAGTTCTTTGTCGTCATCCAAAATACGGCTCTTTTCCACATCTGCCCCATATGCAATATACGTAGTGTTTGGCTGATACTTTTGATAAACGTCCAAAATATAGCGTTCCATATTCTTCGAATCGCAAATAATCAAGTCCGCATGCTTTACCATCAGTTTTTCTGAAAATTTCCAGTATTTCCGTATGGCCCGATTCCATTTTGCCCGCATAAATTCATGACCGTCCGGATTTACATAAAGTCGGCCTCCCGCGTTCTTAAGCTTTCGCTTAAGATATGCCATGAAAGGCCCGATTCGACAGGCCAGCACATAAACGATGGGAGACTCGCATGCATGCTGCCTGATGTAATCCAGGCAGTGAAAAAACGCCGCCAAATCATACCAGACCGCTTTCGCAGGTCCGATATGCGGGACCTGAATCCGGAAGCAGCGGCTCTTTTGATATTCAAATTCTCCTGTCTGCTCTGACATGCACGCCACATGATACCGAATGTCTTCGCTTTTTTTGCATCTTGTCAGCTGCTCGACAAATGTCTCAAATCCGCCATATTTTGCCGGAATGCCTTTGCTTCCAATGATAAATACGTCCCGCATGAATGTTCCCTGCACTTTCGTTCTTATTTCAACTGCCAAACTACATATTACGGCTGCTTCATCGCATACGTGCTTCCCTCTTTTAAGCTTAAATTGCAATTATAGCAAGGATCCGGCCGCGAAAGCTTCTGCTTCCATCTTTCATAAAACAGAGCCTTATCCGCCTGGCTTTCCGTTTTTTTGATTCCGCTTCGCCGCACCGCCGTAATTTCCGGCGTGACCACAACGCCATAGCCGCGCTCTGCAAGACGGAAACAATAGTCGGCTTCCTGATATATCCCGCGAAACGCATCGTCTAAGCCTCCCAGCTTTTGAAACGCGTCTTTGCGCAGCATCACGCATTCAAATGAAACCGCGCTGACATTTTGCGGGATTACCGCATGTAAAAAATATCCTTTGTATACTGCAGGAAGTCCTTTGCAGGAAGCAATCAGATTTCCGTCTCCATCGTAAATCAGCCCGCAGGAAGCAACGCTTCTTTTACCCTCCAAAAGCTTTACGCCCGCCACGCCGTTTTTTTTGTGCTGGCAAATGCCAAGCAGATGCTCAAGCAGTCCGTTGGGTTCTGCCTTTATATTTCTTTTCAGATACAGAATATAATCGCCGGAGCAATCCTTTTCTATTCCGCGATACAGCGTATCTGTCTGTAAATACTGTATCCGTAATTCGTAATCTTTCTCTGCAAAAGAAATGCTCTGATAATGACGCCGCATGCGCAAAAGCTGCTCTTTGTCTGCGGCCACCGTAACGCTATATACGCCCCGCAATGCATACGTAACCTGATAAACGCCAAGACCGGACGTTACTTTCGCCGTCCCCTCCTCATTGCACCTTTTCAAATGCGCTTCAATCGCCCGGCAGCCATTGTCAAACGCATACGATTTATCTGCGCTGTTTCCGGCCGTCGAGCCTTCATGAATTCTCCAGTGGTAAAGAATTTTCGGCACATGGCGAACGTGAGCCCCCGCATCGACGCAGCGCAATACAAAATCGTAATCCTGCGCGCCGTCATACTCCTTTTTTAATCCTCCCGCCTTTTGTAAAAGCAGTGAAGAAAACATTAAAAAATGGCAAAAATAATTATTCCTCCGTAAAAATTCCAGGTTAAAATCCGGTTTAAAATGAGGCCTGCTATGCACTGCGCCGTCTCCGTTAATTTTATCCTCATCGGAATATAGCATGGCAAGCGTCCGCTCGTCTTTTGAATAAGATTCGTTTAAGCACTTTACCATCTCATACAGCGCATTTGCGCAAAGCAAATCGTCATGATCCATCAGCGCAATGTAATCTCCTCTGGCCATGGCAAATCCGCTGTTTGTATTTTCAGATATTCCCCCGTTTTTGAAAAGCTTCTGATAACGAATCCGCTTCTCTGCTTTTTCATATTCCATCACAACACAGGCCGCGCCGTCTGTTTTGCTTCCGTCCGCAAAACAGATTTCCCAGTTTTTATAACTTTGCGCCAAAATGGAATCGATCAGCTCCCGCAAATACGGCTCTGGCGTTTCGTAAAGAGGAATCACAATGCTAATCAGCGGCTCATAGGCAAACGATTCCTTTTTCTGCCGCAAAAGCTCCTCTTTCGCCGGCATATAACGCCCGTATTCTTTTGTATAAGCAAGCATGGGCGACCTGCTTCTTTCCAGGACTTTATGAAGAAATCCCAAAAATCCGTAACGCTGCAAAAGTCCTTTGATATATTGATACTGATATTTTAAATTCATATGCTTTATTTGGAACCCTTTCCCGTAATCACCACCTGAAGCGTCTTGGCCAGTATTTTAAAGTCCAGTCCGATGCTCCACTGGGAAATGTAATGGGTGTCAAGCGCAACCACTTTTTCAAAATCTTTGATGTCGCTGCGTCCGCTGACCTGCCACATACCGGTAATTCCCGGCTTAATGCCAAGCCTCGCCCTATGCCGAAGCTGGTACTGCTCAAACTCTTCTACCGTCGGCGGCCTTGTGCCTACCAGACTCATATCCCCGCGCAGCACATGAAAAAACTGCGGCAGCTCGTCAATCGAATATTTCCGCATAAATCTTCCGACGGGAAAAATTCTCGGATCATCCTCCATCTTAAACATCAATCCCGACATCTCATTTTTCTCCATCAAAGACGCTTTTTGCTTCTCCGCGCCCACATTCATCGAGCGAAACTTATAAAGCCTGAATTTCCTTCCGTTTTTTCCGACCCGCACCTGGGAAAAGAAAACCGGTCCGGGAGACTGTATTTTAATAAGCGGAGCAAAAACCACGTATGCGGCCCCGCAAATCAAAAGACCGATCAGGCTTCCGGCAATATCCATCAGCCGTTTGGCAAACATCTGCCTTGGAGAGGCAATCTTCATACTGGAAGTTAAAACCATATAATTGCCGTATTTTTCCACAACCTTATTTGGGCCAAGGTCGTTTAAGTGCGCCAGATTAAAATGCACGGTAATCCCCATTTCCAGCAGATTGTTCGCAAGCGCCTGAGAGCTTTCTCTGGTGTTTCCGTTGATAAATACCTCGTCGACCACATTCGTGCGAAGATATTCATAAAATTCATCCGCATTGGCGACGACCGGAACGCCGCAGATTTTTGCCCCCCTCAGATTCTGATCCACCACGACTACGCCGGAAACGACAAAATCTTTATAAGGCAGACGGGAAAATTCCAGCAAAGCCTCCTTTGCATAACCTGCCGTTGTTACAAGAATCATCACGGAGAGATTTTTCTCTTTCTTCATTCTGCTGCGAATCAAAAATTTCAGCAAAACGCGTTCTCCAAATACAAAAATCATGGAGATAATCCAATAAGCAAAAATAACTTTACGGGAATAGATTTCTGTCTGCTTTGTCGCCACTTCATACGCCAAAACGCCGGCAAAAATAATCGTGCAAAACGTCACGCAGGCATTTCCCTCCTGAAAATGCCCCCGCCGCAATATTCCGGTATATGGCTCAAACAAAAATACCACGCAAATATCAATCAGCACCATAACAATCGCAAGCCGCTCATACGGCTCGCTGGAATAGGGCAAATGCCAGCCAAGGCGCATCACGTACGCGACAGTCAGCGCAAGCTGCATGCATATAATATCCAGAATGGTAAAATCCAAATGCTTTAACCAGCTTTTCTTTTCCCGTTTGTACATAACTCCCTACCTCATTCCTTTTTGGCGCCGTGCAGATAGAGCCATGTTTTGGCATAATCCTTCCGCTCTTCTTTAGACATCTGACCTGCCTTTTCATACGGAAGCTTCGTCACCATCATCTCCGACTCTCCGCATTTAAAACATTCCACGTTCTTTCTTCTTGAAACCACCCGAATCCAGCCGCAACTCGGGCAAATGTAAACTTTCATCTTTTCTCAATCCTCTGATAATTTATCCCTGCGTATTTTCAGCCTTTGAAGCTCCATTTCAAAATCCTGCCTGTTTTTCTGTCCCATCGTTTTTAAAATCAGTCCGGAAAAAAACGACTGCATGGCGGCAAGCATGGCAAACCCGCATACAATCAGAGTAGGAAAATGCGGCACCAGCCCCGTCTTTGTATAATGAACAATCACCGGAATCATAAATCCTATCGAAAGCGCCGCCAGTACGGCTGAAAGCAATCCGAAGAAATTCATCGGCTTATACGTCTGATACATTCTCGCAATCGTTCTCAGCACCCGAAATCCGTCGGAAAACGTATTCAGCTTGGATACGCTGCCCTCCGGACGGTCTCTGTACTCTACGATGACATTTTCCACCTGCATATTTTTATCCGCCGCGTGAATGCTCATTTCAGTTTCAATTTCAAATCCTTTGGATAAAACAGGAAATGATTTTACAAACAGATAGCTAAACGCCCGATAGCCTGTCATCATATCCTTAATATCCGCGCCGAAAAGCAGATTGATGCTTTTGCGCACCAGGGAATTTCCAAAATTGTGAAACGCCCGTTTATTTTCCGTAAAATATGTGGAAGAAAGCCTGTCCCCAACTACCATATCCGCGTTTTTCTCAAAAACCGGACGTATCATTTCCGGCGCGGCCTCAACCGGATACGTGTCGTCTCCGTCAATGATAATATAGCATTCCGCTTCAACATCCCGAAACATCCTGCGGATGACGTTGCCCTTTCCCTGCTTGTACTCATACCGGACGACGGCTCCCGCCCTGCGGGCAATCTCATCCGTACCGTCCGTAGAATTGTTGTCATAGACATACACAACTGCTTCCGGCAAAACTTTTTTAAAATCTTCCACTACTTTCTGAATTGTCCTGCTTTCATTATAACAGGGAATCAGTACCGCTATTTTATCCATGCTCGGCTTCCTTCCATTTTATCATCTTGCGATATACGCAGTATACTTCTATTATAATCTGTACCGCCAAAGTAATCAACAGCGAGGTTACAACTCCGTCCATCGATTGCCGCTTCACACAAATAACAGAAGCCAGAACGGAGGATACGGCTCCTGCGATTCCAACGGCAAGCTGCCCTTTGATCTCACGCAAAACCGTACAGACAGGAAACAGGCTGGCGTTTACGGCAATCAGCAGCGTGGAAATAATAATCGGCACAAACAGATACGTATAAGGCCGGATTTCCTCTCCAAACATCAAAACGAGAAACCATTCTCCCAGCAGAGCCGAGCCTATCAGAGCCAGTACAGACAACGCCAGGCAGACAAGCCCCGTCTTTTTCAAAATATGAATAAAACCTTTCTTATCATTTTCTTTCAGACGATCGGCTAGAGGCGTAATCAAAGGAACAAAAATCGTCTGCGCCCCAACCTGGACAATCATACTTGGCATGGCCACCGAATTATAATACCCAAGCGCTGTTTCCCCATAAAACCTTTCTAAATAATACTTTGGCAGCGAAATCGAAAGATTATTCGTTACTGCCACAACCACCAGCGGAAGCATGGAAATCATCAGACTCCAAACAGCGTGGCGACAAAAGCCAATACCTTTTTCCGTAAAACGCAGCGCGATACGCCTGTCATAACAAAATCCCGTCAGGTAAGTCGCCAGCGTCATCGCCCCTACTGCATAAATTAAATTATGCGTCAGATACAATCCTCCGCAGAATCCCACAAGCATCATTACCCCACGGACAATATAAGAATAACAGACATAATCCATTCTTCCCTTTTTCTGATCTATGCCATGATAAACATCAATCCAGGCCTCTCCGCATTTATGCAGCATATACAAAAGAATGACGCTCCACTGATAGGGCGTATAAGCATTGACGCACAGACCCGCAAAACAAATCACAAACGCAATGGCCATTGCAATCAGACGTGAAGCAATATACGTTTGATCCGAATATTCTGAAGTTACGTCAGAAACCTGATACTGCCTCGTATTAAATAAAGCCAAAATTCCAAATGCCGCGGTAAACGTCATGGCAAGACTGTACACTCCTGCGTCTGAAAAACTGCCTGTCAGCTTTACAATCAAAATCGTTGTCAGCCACTGGCATCCATAATAAAATATCGTACCAAAACTGTTAAAAAATATATTTGCAAGCGTTGATTTTTTCTCCATAACTTCCCTTCTTTCCATGCCTTACAGATAATCCATGGAATAATCTGCCCGATGCAGTGTCAGATTAGGGTTGTAATAAGGATCCATCTCTTCAATTTCTTTTTCCCATTTTGCCTGAAAACGCGTAATTTCTTTTTGAAACCTCGCCTGTTTTTCCACCGTATCTTCATATCCTCTGGATTTGGACTCATAATGGTAAAGCTTTGCATACGGATTAAACAGAATTTGATGTCCTGCCGCGCGGATTTTCAGGCAGAAATCCACGTCGTTTAACGCCACCGCAAAATCTTCTCCCATACCGCCGACTTCTTCGTATACCGAACGGCGCACCATCAGACACGCCCCTGTCACGCTGCTGACCTCCCGTTCGCACAGTGAAAACGGATAGTACTTTTCATCCCTGTCCGTAAGACTCCAGAGCGCATGAGCCGCAAACCCTCCCATGCCAATGATTACGCCCGCGTGCTGAATCGTTTTATCTCCATAATAAAGCATGGCGCCGCTTGCTCCAACGCCCGGCTTTAAGGCGGATACTACAAGCTCCCGCAGCGCGTTTTTCTCCATAAATTCCGTATCGTTATTCAAAAAAAGGATCAAATCTCCTTTTGCTTCTTTTGCCGCGTAATTATTAATCGCGGAATAATTAAAGCTGCCTTCCCATACTACTGTGCGAATCCGCGAATCCTCCCGCGTCTGCTTCTCGTAAAAAGCAAATGTTTCCGCGTCTTCGCTGTTATTTTCCGCGATAATGACTTCATAATTGGAATAATCGCTTTTTTTAAGCGAATCCAGACAAAGCTTCAAATCTGCCGCATGATCTTTATTCGGAATAATAATGCTTACCAGAGGCTCCTTTGCCAGGGCATATTCCAGATGAAAAAATCCGGCGACATCCGATGGGATAATTTTTGCGCCCATATTCTCTGTTTTCAGATAATGCGTCAGGCAATCTATATTCTGCGCTTTTGTACTGTGTGCAAATTTATTTTTTTCTGCTTCCGGCACCTGATTGGAAAACAATACTTTCGGTATATGAAAAATATGCTCCGCAAAACGAAACGCCTGTAAAGACAAATCATACCAGTCGTTTCCAAACAGCCTCACCGGATCCTCCTGTTTGGAGAGCCGTTCCAGAAGATGCCTCTTTACAGCAAAGCAGCGCCCCAGATAAGGAAAGCTCAACAGCATATTAAGACTTGCGTCCGGCTTAAAAAACGGCCGATACCGTTTTCCCGACGCGTAATTATCCTCATCCGTATAAATCAGATCCGCCGGCTTTTTCACTGCCTTTCGAATTCTGCTGATGTGATTTTTCTTTCGTCCGCAGATAACAAGGGATAATTCATAAAGATATTCCGGAAGAACTTTTATATCTTTCGCGGCAAACACAAAGCAATCGGCGTTATTTTCCTCCAAAAGCCCGGCAAGCGTCGTCTCCTCCGTAACCGCTGCGAAAGAAACCCGTTTGCAGGTTTGCTTTTTCCATCCGGCACGCTGTACGTCCGCGTCTTTTTCCGATACGATTGCAAAAGAAAGCTTTTCCGAATAAACGCTCGCTTTCTGAGCTTCCAAATCTTTCCTGGACGCCGCCGTCTTTTTGCACCACGTCATATATTCCGATTCTTCATTGACGGGAATTCCCAGCTTCCGAAGCGCTTTTCTGGCCGTATAGGACGCTCCGTAATTCCTGATATAATACGCCGCTTTCTGAATCTTGTTTTTTCCTTCCAGATCAAAATCACTTAACATCTTCTCTCCTATTTCTTCATCC
>CATOKN010000003.1 GCA_951800425.1 uncultured Lachnospiraceae bacterium | reverse complement strand
TATGTATGACAGGGCTGTAAATATTACAAGCAATAATGTCAAAATTTCCATCACGCTCATCAGCACCACCCTCTTTCGTCAGACTAGAGGGCATCTTTCAGAACTTCGCATCCTGCTTCCTTTTCAATTATACTGCCTTATTATAACATGAGTATATCTATTTCTCAATCCAAAACGAGAACTTTGGCTTATTATGATTCATTACTTACAGTTTGTTTCAAAAACTTTTCCAGTTATGCCAACTCAACATTTTCCTCATATCCTTTGCAGACATCCACCCATTCCCGATACCCGGAATATTTCTCCAACTCTTCTATCGTAAGCTCAATGGCGCTGTTTGCACTGCCGCAGGCAGGAAAAACCGTAGCGAAGCGTTTCAGGGACACGTCAAGATACACCTCCACCCTTTCTTTTACCGCAAACGGACATACGCCGCCCACTCCGTGTCCAATCATCTCTTCGACTTCTTCAAACGACAGCATTTTTGCTTTTTTTCCAAATTTCGCCTTGTATTTTGGATTGTCAATTCTGGCGTCTCCGGCCGTTACAATTAAAATTGCACGTCCGTCTCCCAGAAAAGACAACGACTTTGCAATTCTCTGCGGTTCGCAGCCAAGCGCCGCCGCCGCAAGCTCCACTGTCGCGCTCGACTCGTCAAATTCCTGTATTCTTCCACTGATTCCATATTGTTCAAAATATTGTTTTACTCGATCAATCGCCATGTTCATCCTCCCTGTCTTTCCGCCATGCCGATAAATTGTATTGACAACCTAACGTGCTTTTCGCCATTGTAACACACAAATGAAAAAGTTTCCATAAAGGGGCCTGATTTTCTGCCGGATTTCGCTTGTGTTTAGACGATGTATTCCATATAATAAAAAAAAGGAGCGTGATCTTATGATTGCAGCAAAACAAAAACCGAACTATACCATTGACGATATTTATGCTCTGCCGGATGGCACGCGCGCCGAAATCATAGACGGCCAGATTTATTATATGGCTCCTCCCAGCAGACGCCACCAGGATATTTTGTTTGCACTGTCCAGAAAAATTGCCGATTATATTGATTCCAGAAACGGAACCTGCAAAGTATATCTGGCTCCATTCGCGGTATTTCTAAATAAAGACGGCCAAAATTATCTGGAGCCTGACATTAGCGTTATCTGCGACAGTCAGAAGCTTACAAAAAAAGGATGCGAGGGGGCTCCGGACTGGGTGATTGAAATTGTCTCCCCCTCCAGCCGCCAAATGGACTACTATAAAAAATTGTTTCAATATCATATCGCAGGCGTTCGGGAATACTGGATCATTGACCCGGAAAAAAACATGATCACCGTCTATGATTTTCAACATGAATATATGGCGGAGTATTCTTTTTCCGATCAGGTCAAAGCCGGAATCTACGAAGACTTCCGCATTGATTTTTCTAAAATAAAGACAGATTAAAACAGGTAAAAGCCCTTATCTTTTCTAAAGATAAAGGCTTTTATCGCATTCCTATCTGCCGTTTGCCGGTTCTACATGAATGTCCTTTCCTTTAATCTGAACATTCTTCATCGCCGCTAACACCTGTTTTCCATACTCTTTTGGCACTTCTACAAACGTAAATTTATCATACATATCAATTGCGCCGACCAAATCGCCCTGAATGCCGGACTCTCCGGCAACGGCTCCAAGAATATCGCCGGGCTTGATTTTCTGTTTTTTTCCAATATTGATAAACAGACGCACCATGCCGCTTTCGGCTCCCGTGTCTCCAAAATCATAACTATCGCCGCCGCCATAGCCCGCCGGAGCCGGCTCTAAACCGCCAAGGGACTGTTTTAAAAATGCCGCCGCAATGTCCATAGCCGTATAGTCGGACTCATTGACCTGCTTCTCAATAAAGTTAATCATATCCCGCAGATTTTCTTCTTCAATAATCGTAGCAATCTTATCCATCACTTTTTCCGCTCTCATCTGCGCTACGTCTTCGGAAGAAGGAATTGGCTGCGCATAGATTTTCGTCTTGCAGTAGCGCATAATGTCTTTGAGCTTGTATACTTCTTTTCCTTTGACAAAGCTGAAAGCTTTTCCGGTACGGCCGGCCCTGCCGGTACGGCCAATTCTGTGTACGTAGTACTCGTCGTCCTGCGGAATGTCATAATTAAATACGGCCTCCACATAATCGATGTCAAGCCCTCTTGCGGCAACGTCAGTCGCAATCAAAATATCCGTCTTGCCTTTTCTGAAGTTAGACATTACGCGATCTCTCTGCGCCTGTTTCATGTCTCCGTGAAGCCCCTCGGCAAAATAGCCCCGCATCGTCAGCTCATGGGCAAGCTCGTCTACCATTCTCTTCGTATTGCAAAAAACAATGGATCCCTTTGGATTATAGTAATCCAACAACCTTGTCAGTACGTCGACTTTATCTTTGCGTTTTACATCAAAATAATACTGTTCGATATTTGATACCGTCAATTCTTTCTTTGTCACTTTAATCGTAACGGCGTCGTTTTGATATTTTCTGGTAATTTCTAAAATCGGCTTTGGCATCGTCGCGGAAAACAGCACCGTCTGATGTTCTCCCGGAATATATTCCAGTATCGTCTCAATGTCTTCCCGAAATCCCATGTTTAACATTTCATCGGCTTCATCCAGTACGACCATGTTTACGTCGTCGCACCGAATCGTTTTTCTGCGCAAATGATCCATAACGCGTCCCGGAGTTCCGACAATTACCTGAATGCCGCCTTTTAAAGAGCGAATTTGCTTTGTAATATCCTGACCGCCGTATACCGGAAGAATTTTGATGCCGTGCATATATTTTCCAAGATTGCGAAGCTCCTCCGCAACCTGAATCGCAAGCTCCCTGGTCGGGGACAAAATGAGCGTCTGCGTTTTTTTGGAAGAAGCGTCTGTTTTTTGCAGCATGGGAATGCCAAAAGCCGCCGTCTTTCCCGTACCCGTCTGAGCCTGTCCGATAATGTCTTTGCCCTCCATTACAACAGGAATTGCCTGAGCCTGGATCGGCGTCGTCTCCTCAAATCCCATCTCTTCAATTCCGCGTAAAATCTGAGGCATTATCCCCAGCTCGTCAAATCTGATTGTTTCCATAAAAATCCTTTCTGTTCTTCACCAACTGTTCTTTCTCCTGCCGGCTCATCTGTTTGATCCTGGCTTCTCTGCTCATCGCCTGCTGCTTCGTTTCTGCCTCTTCCAGATATACCAGCCTTACCGGCGTACGGGAGCGGGTGTATTTTGCCCCTTTTTTGGCATTATGTATCAAAATCCGTTTTTTAATGTCGTTCGTCCATCCGGTATAATAGGTGCCGTCGCTGCATTCCACAATATACGTATAACACGTTTGCTCTTTCCTCATAAGGCCTGTCATCCCATAACCAAAATTGTTGTCTGCAAAGGAATAGACGTCCTATGCAATTGATAGAACGTCTCTCCTATTTTAAACACCGTTTCCTATTATACGTTGACTCTATAAAAATAGCAAGAAAAATTTTACTGAAAATAATCTACGGGATCCAGCGGCGTTCCGTCCTTTTCCATTGCAAAATAAAGATTGCTGCCCTCCATGGAATAATATTTTGTCGGTTCGCTGACAAATCCGATGCTGTTGCCCGCCTCCAGATATGCGCCGACTTCATAGGGAACTTCTTTCATCTGTCCGTAAACAGCCGTATAACCGTCGCCCAGATCCATCGTGACCGTTAATCCCGTCACTTCGTTTGTAGAAATATCCGTAATTTTTCCGGACGCCGCCGCTTTTACCTGATCGTTGACATTGCCGGATATAATTACGGCAGGATTGTATTTGTACTGATCCAGCGTAGCAAAATATATCGTCTTATCCATGCTGTAATCCAATATAACGGCTCCGTCTACCGGCCAGAGCAGCCCCGCCTCCGTGTCAAAGTGCAGCTCCGTCGTTGACGACGCATTCTGAATTTTCGCGGTTTCCACTGTCCTGGGCTCCTCTTTTTCTTCTTTTTCCTCTGCGGCGACGTCAGTTCCTACCTGCCGGATGACGTCTTCTTTTCTGGGATGAATCACGGTAGAGACGCTTTTTGTCTCTTCTTTTTGTTCTTTTTCCTCTTTTTCTTTCTTCTCTTCTTTTTGCGCTTCTTTCTTCTTTTGCGCCACCTCTTTTTTTATGTCCTCTTCTGCTTTTTTCACGGCAACCTGCTGCTTTTTCTCTTCCTGCGCTTCCTCTCCGGTAAGCATATAGGCGGCGGCAAGTCCCATAACTGCGGCCGCTATGCATACCGCCGCTATTTTATACTGGTTCCTTCTAAAAAAATTACCTCTTCTCATTTCATCACCATCCATAGTCATATTTGCTCTTTTTCGTTACAGTTTTATAACGCTGCTGACTATAGTTTGTGCGTATTTTAAAGTTTTATTCAATCATACTGTGTAACAAATTCGATTTCCGAATAAAAATATTTTAAAATGTCTTTATAGGAAAATCCGTCTTTCGCCAACTCGTTCGCTCCGTAAATGCTCAGGCCCAGGCCATGCCCAAGCCCTTTTGTCAGCACACGGATTTTTCCGTCTACTTCTTTCAAAGAAAAAGCGGAAGAATTCCAGTCATAGCAAAGCCGCACCTCTTCTCCGGAGCGCTTCTTTCCGTCTATGGTAATTCCCGTCACATATCCGGCCATATCCCGCTCCTGGGCCGATATTTTTGCCAGAAGCTCTTCGGCTTTCAAATCGGAGGCCGCCGCTTTCGTCTCTTCCGAAAAAAATTCTCCTCCTTTTTCAATCAGCTCTTTCGGCGTATAAAATACGACTTTCAAAAAATCTTCTGACGGAAGATCCATTCTGGAATCCGCGCTTTTTAAATACGGAAATTCCTCCTCTCCATAAAGCTCCCCGGCGTCTCTTGTACGCCCCGCGCTGCTCCTGTGAAAATCCGCCCGTATGTATTTCCCGCCGTACATCATCACAACGCCTCTCGTATCTTTGACCCCCTTTTCTAACCGTCCGAAATATTCCGAAAAATTTTCCTGTCCCCAGAGGCGCAGCATTTCTCCTTTTGTCAGTCCTTCCGGTAAATTTTCTCCCGCCTCTATCGCCCGAAGAGAGTTTGTCCGGGCAATGACCGCCTGGGCTTTCACGGCTTCTTCTTCCGTTTCCATAGAAATCTCGTTGGCAATAATCCCCGGCAAAACGTCTTCGTCGAATTCATATTCCGACATTTCGGTTGTCGGCGTCAAATCCAGATTTTCCGTGGCATTTTCTCCGTTTCCCTGTATCAAAAGCGTAAATACAATTGGAATCAGTATAAAAAGCGCGACCGTACCTAATATTTGATATAAAAAATGCTTCATATGATATATATATGAAGCATTTTGAGATTTATTCCCCGCACATGCGGTTTATGATATTACTCAGCTCGGCAAACTGTGCAAGCGTC
Organism: uncultured Lachnospiraceae bacterium; assembly: GCA_951800425.1. GTDB lineage: Bacteria > Bacillota > Clostridia > Lachnospirales > Lachnospiraceae > Roseburia_B. The sequence continues at coordinate 14,481 of CATOKN010000003.1, read as the reverse complement.
AGCTTTTCTCCCCGAATATTTTCCGGTACGCCAAGAAGCAAAATCGCTTCCTGAATCTGTTCTTTTGACAGCCCCCGGATATTCGCGTGGCTCAGTCCGTTTGCAAGCGTTTTCCTCCTTTGCTGAAACGAAGCGCGAATCAGGCGAAACATCAGCTTCTCGTCTTCCGTCATGACCGGAGGCTTTTCATGTCTTTTGAGACAAATCACTGCGCTTCCTACGTTTGGCCTTGGCATAAAACAGTTCGGCGGCACGTTGGCTGCAATCTGCGGTTTTGCGTAATACTGCACGGCCAGAGAAAGCGCGCCGTAATCCTTGCCGCCCGGCTTTGCCCGCATCCGCTCCGCCACCTCTTTTTGCACCATGACAGTCATGGAATCTATGGGCGCCCGGCTCTCTAACAGCCCCATCACAATAGGCGTCGTAATATAATATGGAAGATTTGCCACCACTTTGACCGGCTTTCCGTCGTTTTTCTCCCTTACCAGAGCCGAAACGTCCAGTTTCAAAATATCATGATGCAAGATTTCCGCATTTGGATACTCCCGTAACGTATCCTGCAAAATCGGAATCAGATTCGCGTCAATCTCCACCGAGACAACCTTTCTTGCCCGCTCGCAGAGATACTGCGTCATCGTGCCGATTCCCGGCCCGATTTCCAGGACAAAATCATCCGCTCCGATTTCCGCCGCGTCCATAATTTTATCCAGCACATGGAAGTCAATTAAAAAATTCTGTCCAAATTTCTTCTGAAAATTGAAATGATACTTTTGCAGTATTTCAATTGTATTTTTGGGATTTGCTAAATATGCCATAACGCCTCGCTTAAATGTTTAACTTTAATTTCCAATGAACATACTATCATTTTCCTAGAAATTTTACAATATAAAAGAATCCAAAAAACAGAACAAACATTCGTTTTTCTCTTGCAATTTTTCAATCTCCATGGTATGATAAGGAAAAACAGAACGTCCGTTTGCAAAGGAGTCCGATATGAATGCTATTACAACTGCCACGACTGCGCCATCCTCTTATACGCACGCCGGCGCGCCGGCATCGCGCCTTTCGCCGTCCATTATGGAAAAGCTGACCATTTTAACTGACGCGGCCAAATACGACGTCGCCTGTACCTCCAGCGGCATAGACAGAAGCGGCGACGGCGACGGCATCGGCAACACGCTCGCATGCGGCATCTGCCATTCCTTTTCCGCAGACGGGCGCTGCGTCTCCCTGCTCAAAGTCCTGTTTACCAACGAATGCATCTTCAATTGCGCTTACTGCCGGAATAACTGCAATTCCGACATCCCGCGCGCCACTTTCACCCCGGAAGAAATCTGCACGCTGACCATAGAATTTTATCGCCGCAATTATATCGAGGGGCTGTTTTTAAGCTCCGGCATCATCGTAAGCCCCAACTATACCATGGACCTGATTTATCAGGCTCTTTACCGCCTGAGAACCGTATACCGCTTTCAGGGCTACATTCATGTCAAGGCCATTCCCGGCGCAGATCCTCTCCTGATTGAAAAAGCCGGCTTTCTCGCAGACCGCATGAGCGTCAACTTAGAGCTTCCCACAGCCAGCGCCTTAAAACAGCTTGCGCCCTGTAAGTCCCGCCGTACCATCCTCGGACCAATGCGCCAAATCCAAAACGGCATTGTTCACAATAAACATGAAATGATCGAATACAAAAAAGCTCCCCGCTTCGTTCCTGCCGGACAAAGCACGCAGATGATTATCGGCGCCACTCCGGAAAATGATTTTCAAATTATGAGCGTAGCGGAAAGCCTGTATCAAAAATTTAATTTAAAGCGCGTTTTTTACTCTGCCTTTGTCAACGTCTGCCACGATGAGACGCTTCCCATGCTCCCCGGAGGCCCGCCTCTGCTGCGGGAACACAGGCTTTACCAGGCGGACTGGCTGCTGCGCTATTATCATTTTACGGTAGAAGAACTGCTTTCTGCCGACAGGCCGAATTTCAACGTCTATTTAGATCCAAAATGCGACTGGGCGCTGCGCCATCTGGAATTTTTTCCGGTAGAAATCCATACGGCGGATTACAAAACCCTGCTTCGCGTTCCCGGAATCGGTGCAAAATCGGCCCAGCGCATCGTGAAAGCCAGACGGGGATGCCGGCTTGATTTTCCCGACCTGAAAAAAGCCGGCGTCGTATTAAAGCGCGCGCTTTACTTTATCACCTGCTCCGGCCGCATGATGTATCCCGTAAAGCTCGAAGAAGATTACATCTGCCGCAATCTGCTTTCCGACCGGACGCAGATCCCAAGAGATCTGAGAGAAGAGGGATACCGGCAGCTTTCCTTATTTGACGACGTATCGCACGGAGGTGAAAGCAATGTACGTATTCCAGTGTGAAGACAGCATCGACGGCATTTTTACCGGCGTCTATGACGCGTGGGCAAGCCGCTGCGGTCATAAAAATATCTGTCTTTCTTCCGCAGACAACGACAATTTTACACTGTTTGACGAATTTATCCGGGTAACGCCCGACTTCGAAAAAAGCCGCAAAGTATCGCGTACGCTGATTCGCCGCCTTGGCGTCAGATTTTATGAAACAATCTGCCGGTGCGCCATGGCGGACGGAAGCTTAAGAAAGCTGCCGATGGATAAGGCGAACGCCATTTATCAGACCATTGTCATGGCCCTTGCCCTTCCGGAGGGCGCAAAGGTACTGGAATATCTTTCAGAGCCCTGCATTCTCTGCATCTTTGAACTAAAGCGGCAGACCGCAAACGAAGGACATCATCTCCTGGAATTTCTGCGCTTTTCAGAATTAAAAAGCGGCATCCTGTTTGCGCAGATTCACCCGAAAAACGACGTGCTTCCCATTTTAGCCGAGCATTTCACCAACCGTCTGCCGCTTGAGAATTTTATTATTTATGACGCCGTCCATGCTACGGCAGCCGTCCATCGCGCCTCCAAAAATTATATGATTGCAGACGCCTCATCGTTAAATCTTCAACTCGCAAACGATTATTCGCCGGAAGAAGAGACATTTCGAAAGCTCTGGTGTTCTTTCTTTGAAACAATTGCCATTGAAGAACGCCAAAATGCAAAGCTGCAAATCCAAAACATTCCCAAGCGGTTCTGGTCCGACACTCCGGAGCTTTCCGGAAAGCTTACCTGAACCGGCCGCATGCAAACAATTTTACGCTTTTTTTTCACGAGACACTTTCTTTTTTTCTTCAGGGTGATATAATGCTCCTATACTACAAGCATTCATACAGGAGGATGATATTGCGATGTTGAAAGCTAAAAATCCCGTAAATCCGGGATTAAACATCATTATTGTAGGCTGCGGCAAAGTAGGAACCACACTGATTGAGCAGCTTAGCAAAGAGGGTCACGACATTACCATCATTGACCAAAACGCACAAAAAGTTCAGGAAATCGCCAGTCTCTACGACATTATGGGACTTGCCGGAAACGGAGCCAGCTACAGCGTACAGATGGAAGCCGGCATTGCGGAAGCAGATCTTATCATCGCCGTTACAAGTTCCGACGAATTGAACCTGCTTTGCTGCACCGTTGCCAAACAGGTCGGCAACTGCGCCGCCATTGCGAGAGTCCGCACCCCGGCCTACAGCAGCGAGTCCAATTATCTGCGCGAAGCGCTCGGCCTTGCCATGATTATAAATCCGGAGCTGGAAGCTTCCAAAGAAGCCGCCAGAATTCTCTATCTGCCCACGGCTCTTGAAGTCAATTCCTTTGCTCACGGCCAGGCAGAAATGATTAAATTTAAAATTCCGGAGGGCAATGTCTTAAATGGAATGGTCATCGCCTATCTGGGCAAAAATATATCGTCCGATATTTTGATTTGCGCCGTCGAGCGATGCGGCGAGGTATACATTCCCTCCGGTAATTTTCAGCTGGAAGCGGGCGACGTCATTTCTTTTGTCGCTACCAGAAAAGTCTCGAAGCATTTTCTGGAAAAAATCGGATTTAAAACGCGCCATGTAAAAAATACCATGATCATCGGAGGCGGCAAGGCGTCCTACTATCTTGCCCACCAGCTGATACATATGGGCATCTCTGTCAAAATCATCGAACAGGATAAACAGCGGTGCGAAGAACTCAGCATTCTTTTGCCAAAAGCAATTATCATCAACGGAGACGGCACCGATACCGATTTGCTGACTGAAGAGGGCATCGAATATATGGAATCCTTTGTTCCTCTGACGGGAGTCGATGAAGAAAACATTCTTCTCACCCTCCACGCAAGGCAGGTTTCCAACGCAAAGGTTATTACCAAAATCAACCGTCTGGCATTTAAAGACGTTATCAGCGGACTGGATTTGGGCAGCGTCATTTACCCCAGATACATTACGTCAGAAGCAATCATTGCCTATGTCCGCGCTAAGAAAAATTCCATGGACAGCAACATAGAAACCCTTTACCATTTGTTTGACCACCGGGTAGAAGCCATTGAGTTTTACATTTATGAAAACTCCAAAGTAACCAATACTCCGCTGATGAGCCTTCCCCTGAAAGAAAACCTGCTCGTCAGCTTTATCAACCGAAATGGTTCCATCATTATTCCAAGCGGACAGGATACCATCCAAAAAGGGGACAGCGTGATGATTGTTACCACGCACACAGGCTTTAAAGATATTCTGGATATTTTAAAATAACGGGAGGATGTGATGAACAGTTCAATTATTCGTTTTGTTTTGGGTAACGTACTGAAAATCGAGGGCTTATTTTTGCTTCTTCCCGCACTGGTATCGGGAATTTATCTGGAACACGAGGGCTTTTATTTCGTCAGCGTGGCCGCCGTCTGTCTGGCGCTTGGATTTCTGATGACGAGAAAGCCCCCCGAAAGCCAGGTATTCTACTTAAAGGAAGGCTGTATCGCCACCTCTTTAAGCTGGATTCTGCTGAGCTTTTTCGGGTGTCTTCCCTTTTATCTGAGCGGAGAAATCCCCTCGTTTACCGACGCTTTATTTGAGACGATTTCCGGCTTTACGACGACGGGAGTCAGCGTATTGAGCGATGTGGAGGCGCTTTCCCACTGCGCGCTGTTCTGGAGAAGCTTTACGCACTGGATTGGAGGCATGGGCGTGCTTGTTTTTCTGCTTGCCGTAATTCCGTTAAGCGGAGGCTCCCACATCAATCTGATGCGGGCGGAAAGCCCCGGCCCCTCCGTGGGTAAGCTCGTTCCAAAAATCCGTTACACCGCCCGGATTTTATATATCATTTACTTTGCCATGACAGTTTTGGAAGTGATTCTTCTGCTGCTTGGCAAAATGCCTCTGTTTGACGCTCTGACGACCAGCTTTGGAACGGCCGGAACCGGAGGCTTTGGCATAAAAAATGACAGCATCATGAGCTACTCCCCTTATTTGCAATGGGTCGTTACAATTTTTATGATACTGTTCGGCGTAAACTTTAACGCTTATTACCTGATGTTGTTTGGAAAATTAAAAAAAGCGCTTCTGATTGAAGAAGTACGGGCCTATTTCATCATTATTCTGGGAGCTACCGGTATTATTTTTTTCAACATATTAAATACCTGCGCCGGAATTTTTGACGCCCTTACGCACGCGGCGTTTCAGGTAGGCTCCATTATCACTACGACAGGATTTTCCACGACCGATTTTGATTTCTGGCCCAGAACCAGCCAGACCGTACTTGTCCTGCTGATGTTTATTGGCGCGTGCGCGGGAAGCACCGGAGGCGGCATTAAAGTTTCACGCTTCCTCGTACTGATTAAGACGATTATCAAAGAGCTGAATTCCTATATCCATCCAAAAAGCGTCAAAAAAATCAAAATAGACGGCAAACCCGTAGAACACGAGGTCGTTCGTTCTACTAACGTATACGTCATTACTTTTATTATTATTTTTTCGGCTTCTGTCTTTGCCATTTCAATTGACGGCAAAGATTTGACGACAAATTTTACCGCGGTAGCGGCTACCATCAACAACATTGGCCCCGGCCTTGCGCTCGTCGGACCTACGCGAAATTTTGGACATTTTTCCATATTTTCCAAATTTGTGCTGATGTTTGACATGATGGCGGGGCGGCTGGAGCTTTTTCCTCTTCTGATTTTGTTCCACCCCGCGGCATGGAAAGATTTGTTTACGAAAAAATTTCAAAAATAACAGGAAAACTTCCCGGAACCAGACTGCGTAAGCTTTCGTTCCGGGAAGTTTCTTATCCGCAGATTTCGTCTATTTTTTTCAGCTCTTCTTCCGTAAATTCCGCCCTTTCTGCAATCTTTACGTTTTCCAGAATCTGCTTTGGTCTCGAAGCTCCAATCAAAACAGACGTTACTTCCCCATCCCGCAGCGCCCAGGATAATGCCATCTGCGCCAGCGACTGCCCTCTTTGCCCGGCAATTTCGTTTAGCGCGGCAATCTGATTTAATCTCTCTTCCGTGATTGCGCTTTCCTTTAAAAATCGTCCGTCTTTTTTGATGCGGCTCTCTTCCGGTATCCCGTGGAGGTATTTGTCTGTCAAAAGCCCCTGGGCCAAAGGACAAAACGCAATCATTCCAAGCCCCTCCTCTGCAATCAGCTTCTTTACGCCATTTTTCTCCACGGTACGCTCAAACAGAGAATACCGATCCTGATGAATAATGAAAGGCGTACGCAAATCTCGCAAAATTTTGACGGCTTCTTTCGTCTCCCTGGCCCCATATTTGGAAAGTCCTACATAAAGCGCCTTTCCACTCTTAACAATCCCGTCCAAAGCCAGCATCGTCTCTTCTAACGGCGTATTCGGATCCGGTCTGTGGTGATAGAAAATATCCACATATGCAAGCCCCATCCTTTGCAGACTCTGATCCAGGCTTGCTACGATGTGTTTTTTAGAACCCCAGTCTCCATAAGGCCCCGGCCACATTTCATGTCCCGCTTTTGTAGAAATAATCATCTCGTCCCGATAAGGGCGCATACCCCAATCCAGAATTCTGCCAAAATTTTCCTCCGCGGCCCCATTGACCGGGCCATAATTATTGGCAAGGTCAAAATGCGTAATTCCCGCGTCAAACGCCGTCGTACACATTTGCTTCATATTTTCAAAATTTGAAGTCGTCCCAAAATTGTGCCACAGGCCAAGAGATAACTCCGGAAGCTTTAAACCGCTTTTTCCACATCTGCCGTACTGCATGGATTCATATCTTTTTTCATCCGCCCGATACATAAAATTTTCCATCCTTTCTTTTAGAATTTTTTTACATTCTTAAATAATTCTTTCCAATTTATTCAAAATAAGAACACAATTCCCATGTATACTATACTTAACATTCAAGGAGTTGTAAAGTCTTGCGAGGCTTGGTCGGCTCCGACTAAAAGCAATCCCGAAAGGGTTTTCATAAATTTCATACTTTTCTCCTTTCCCTGTATCAGAACCGTCTGCTACAGGGACTTTTTTGTAAACGCGCCAATTGCCGCCAGAAATTTTTCTCCGTATTTTCGGCACTTATTTTCTCCCACGCCGTTGACCCGTAAAAATTCCTCTGTCGTTTTCGGCTTTTTTGCCGACATATCTTTCAGGGATTTGTCGCTGAAAATAATATACGGCGGCATTTTCTCTTTCTTTGCAATTTCCATGCGAAGCTTGCGCAGCTCTTCAAATAAGCCATAATCCACGTCCGAAAAATCCACCTCTCTTTTTCCCGCATCTGTTTTTTGTCCAAAACCAGAGCTTTTCCTCGCCTGCTCCTTTGCCGCTTTCATCAAAACCCGTCTGCCTTTCCATAGCTCCGGAGATTTCTCTGTCAGCTTTACCACCGGATACTGCTCGTCCGTCACAAAAAGATACCCCGTTCGGCCAAGATATTGCATAACCTGTCTGATACGGTAAACCGGAACGTCTTTTAGCTTCCCATAGCATTTGTTTTGCACCATGCCGTTTTGCCTTAGCTTTTCCGCGCGGCTCCCCCGCAGCGTATCCGTAATCACCGTCATGCCAAATCGCTGACCGCAGCTTCTGACGCATTCTAAAATTGCAAGCGCCGCATCCGTCACATCAATCTCAATAAATTCCGTCAGACAATTCGAACATTTTCCACAGTAATTTGACGTATATTCTCCAAAATAGCGCAATACGAAATCCCTGAGGCATTCATTTGTCGTACAGTAAAATGCCATTTGTTTCAGCCGCTCTTTGTCCCGTTCTTTTACCAGTTCCCGTTCCTCCTGCGTCAGCTCTTCGTTTCCCGGCTCCTTGTCGATAAAAAACTGATTCATAACCACGTCCTGCGGCGCGTAAAGCAAAATACAGGTTGCTTCCTCTCCGTCGCGTCCGGCACGCCCCGCTTCCTGGTAATAGCTTTCAATATTTTTGGGCATATTATAATGAATGACAAACCGCACATTTGATTTGTCAATCCCCATCCCAAACGCATTTGTCGCCACCATAACGGGAGATACGTCGTAAAGAAACGCATCCTGATTTTTTTGCCGTTCGGCGTCAGACAGCCCGGCATGGTATCTTGTCGCGCCAATCCCCCTTGCCACCAGCTTTTCGCACACTTCCTCTACGGTTTTGCGCGTCAGACAGTAAATTATTCCGCTTTCTGTGGGATGTTTTGTCAGATAATGCATGACTTCCGCAAATTTATCCTTTTTTGCACTCACTTTATAAAACAGATTTTTCCGATCAAATCCCGTGGAAACCATCTGTGGATTCTGTAAATCCAACGCCGCCAGAATATCTTCTTTGACTTCTTTTGTCGCCGTCGCCGTAAAAGCGCTGACTACGGGACGGTTTGGCAAAAGCTGAATAAATTCGATGATTTTTAAATAACCCGGACGAAAATCCTGCCCCCACTGGGAAATGCAATGCGCCTCGTCCACCGTAACCATGGAAATATTTACCTGCAGGGCAAATCTGACAAATTCCTCCAGCAAAAGACGCTCCGGCGCGACATAAATAATTTTATACCTGCACGCTTTCGCAAGCTCAAGCGCCTTTCGGTACTGCCCCGCCGTCAGAGAGCTGTTGATAAACGCGGCATGGACGCCCGCCGCATTTAACGTCCCCACCTGATCTTTCATCAAAGAAATCAAAGGAGAAACGACAAGCGTAATCCCCTCCATCAAAAGCGCGGGTACCTGATAACAGAGCGATTTGCCCGCCCCGGTCGGCATTACGCCAAATGCGTCTCTGCCCTCGAGCAACGCGTCAATCAACGCCTCCTGCCCGTTCCGAAACCCATCGTATCCAAAGTATTTTTTTAAAACCTGATATTTATCCAAAGCAATCCTCCAAATTTATGTATATTTCATTTGTAAAAAAGCAATACTGTAATAGAAGCAAAATATTTAAAAACAAAGGAGATATTTATGATTCTGACAGAAAAAGAAACTACGATTTTAAAAGATCTGCAAACACAGGAAAAAGCATGCATGGACCATTATAACCTCTGCGCCAGCACTGCAAAAGACGGCTGCTTAAAAGATTTGTTTACCCAGATTGCCAAAGACGAGCAGGAACATTATCAGTTTTTGGGGCAATTGATGGACGGACAGATTCCCTCGTACAAATCTACGGATTCCGCAGCCTCAAAAGCCTTCTCCTATCAGCCGAAAGCCGCTTATAACGCCGGCTCCAATCAGGCGGACAAGCAGCACGACGCGCTGCTTTGCACCGACAGCATCGGAAACGAAAAAATGGTATCCGCAGATTACAACACAAACCTCTTCCAGTTTGGCAACGGCGAAATCCGCAAATGCCTGAACCACATTCAGACGGAAGAGCAGGAGCATGCGGAAATGATTTACAAATACAAAAAAGCAAATTCCATGGCATAACAACGCAAACCAGATGAAGCCAAACGCTCCATCTGGTTTTATTTTTAAACGGTAATATTGACGGTCGGCGCTGCCGGGGCTCCTCCTGTCGGAAGCGAAGCGGACGCCGACGGCATCGCCGCCGCAGATACGCCTCCCGCATCCATAGCCGCATATTCCAGCTCCACTTCAATTTCTACCTGCTGCTGTATCTGCTGTTCTATCATCTGCAGCTCCGACATCTGAGACGCTTCCATACTCAAATCCAGAGTCGCTCCCTCATATTGGGTCGAATTCTCCGTCTGGTTATTTCTTAACTGATCTTCGAGGTATTTCAAATCGGCTTCTGTGATTTTGCGCTGCTCGTCGTTGCGGTGCATCCGACGCTTCTGAAGCAAAAGCTGACGCTTCGTCTTTTCTTTTAAGACTCTCTGCGTCTCCTCAATCGACATCTTCACTCTTGCGTCCCGCTCTCTTTGTCTGACGCGGCGTTTGACCTCGTTTTTCTTATGCATTTCGCCCGCTCTTTGCTCTCTGTCATTTCTGCCTTTGAGAATCTCTTCTTCTTTTAGATTCTGCACCTTTAACCGGGAGCATTCCACCATTCTTCTCGCATGAGCCATTGCAATCCGAACCTCCGACTCAGAATACTGTCCCGAAGCATGCGCCTGATGCAGCACGCTTAACTTCATCCTCGCCCTGGTCAAAACGACCGCGGCATTTCTGGATTTACTTGCCCGGACTAACTGTCCGGAAATTTCCCTTGGATTGTAATTGAGCTTTTTCTTCGGCCTTGTGTTTTTCTTCGGCTGCCCCATCAATCTGGCAATCGAACTGCCCGTGCTGTGAAACCCCGTCGCTTTGCCCGCAACTCCGCCCGGCATTCCTGCGGAGCCGCCGTTTACTGCCATTCCCATAACCCGTTCCCTCCCTGAAACATTACCTGAATCCATTCATTCTTCCGTTTCGTACGATACCGCACAATATATGATTATTTATTATATCGGCAGGAAACATAAAAAAAATTACCGCAAAGTCAGAAAATACTGCCAAATTCTACCGCTGTCCGAAACAGAAAATCTGCTCCCGCATCTCTTAGCTCTTCATAGCTTCCATATCCGTACAACACGCCGGCCGCATCCACAGGGATCGGCTTCGCCCCCAAAATATCATGCTCCCTGTCGCCAACCATAAGCGCTTTGGAAACGTCCTTATCGCCGCAGAGCGAAAGGGCATACGCAATCACTTCCGCTTTGTCCGTCCGGGTTCCGTCCATATTTGCTCCCGCAATATGTTTAAAATATTTCGAAAGCCCCACATGGTCTAAGATCTGTCTGGCAAAGGCTTCCGGCTTGGAAGTTGCCACAAGCAGCGTTTTTCCCGCCTCGAAAAGCTTTTTCAAAGAAGCTTCCACGCCCTCGTATACGACGTTTTCATAAATACCCTTTTCTCTGTAATATTCCCGGTAATACTCCACCGCCTCTTTTGCCTGTTCCGGCAAAAAACCATAAAATTTTTCAAACGACTGGTGCAGCGGAGGCCCGATGAATCGGTAAAGCGTTCGTCGATCCAAAACCTCTATGCCGTATTTTTTCAGCGCATATATGACAGAATTGGTGATTCCCTCTCCGGAATCTATCAGCGTTCCGTCCAGGTCAAATAAGATGATTTCATACATCGGGCTTCTCCTTTGTTTTATCTAAAATGAAAATCGCCTTTATTATAATCAATTTGAACAGATAAATTTGCTTCATCTCCAAACTCACTGTCTATCGTATTGACTACACTAAAAAATTTATTGGTTAATTCACTATGGTGTGTTGCATCATAATTTAGCTTGCCATTTTTCTTTCGATTTGTAGAAATCACCGCGCATTTTCCCTTGCCAGACATACTTTTTAACCTGTCTAACTCCATGTTAGAGCAATGATGAGGCACATGCAAAAAGTCGGGCGAATACTCTAATATATCCGGCATGCACCGATACGGCACATCGCCTGCCAGTATGATATGCGGATACTTTCCCTTTTTATCAACAATCTCTAATATCAGCCCCTCTCTGTTTTTCATATTGAGCCTGCTTGATCCGCTCCCAAGCCATAACTTCATTTTAATATCGCCTGCACACCAGATTGTTGCAATCCGCTTGTTTTTCTGCTCCCTGTCAACAAGATGCAGGCTGCCCAAAGCCTCCAAATAATTTGCAAGACGTACCGAATTTGGCGTCGCTTTTTTATCCTTGCTCGTTACCAGAGATGGAGCTATCCATTTTTTTCTGAATATGTGCGAATCGGCATATGCGCATCCGATGATATGATCCAGATCCCAATGAGATAAAATAACACAGCCCGGCTTTAACTTCCGTATTGCATAAACCGCTCTTAAATACTTCGGCTTATACTGTTTGGGAAAAGACCGATAGTTATACCCTATATCATATAAAATACGATTGCCAAAACCTCTGATATAGTCTGCGTTTCCATGCCCGACATTGTAAATATCAATTGTTTTTGGAACATCCCTTCCCCAGACATTGTTTAATATTTTTTCAATATCAAAGCTTTTTGAACAAGAAAAATGATATGGATCGTATGTATGATTAATATGATTTAAAACAGATTTGGAGAGAGAGCTGTTCTTAAATACCAGCAATCTTCGATCCAGATAATTTACCGGACTTGCACTTGTCTCCAAGATTCCATTCAGCACAATCCCTTCATTTGCAATCATCTGCTTTGGACCTATAAACCGGCCAATATGCCAGCCGTCGCCAAGAACTTCTATATCTCCTAACCTATTCTCTTCCAGCGGCACAATAAAACTCACGAAGTAAGGCCTGTATTCATTCAATCGTACTATCCGGTTTTCCGTTCCAAACATTTCAAAATCATAGCCTATGATTTCATCCGTTAGTAATGATATGCGGATAAATTGCGCATCCTCCAAAATACGTTCTGATGCATTCCGTTCCACACTGATATACAAAAGTTCTCCATCTGCCATCCCGCGAAACATTTTATGACACTTTTTTTGATGTGCCAAAAGCATTGTACCGCAAAACTCTTCCGTTCCCCTCGCTTTATCATCTTCTGATTCTCTCATTACATTTTACTCCAATTTGAATCTGTTCACTATTCTCTTTCCAATGGCATTTTTCCAGATTCATAAGTACAAAGAACACCCGACAGATAATTAGCAAAAAATGATTATTTTGTTATCTGTTTGACTTTCAACCCTGCTTTTTTCAGGATTTTTTTATACTTTTTCAGTTGTTTGGACGGCACTTTTACTTTTAAACCGGATTTTGTCCCCTTAAATGCCTGTTTCCCTACAGATCTGAGTTTTTTTGATTTGATCGTTGCTTTGCCAAGTTTCTTACATCCCTGAAACGCGCCTTTTCCAATCTTAGTCAGGCTTGATTTCGATGTCTTGCCGATGACAACTGCCGTAATCTTACTACAGCCCGAGAACGCGCCTGCTCCAATCGTTTCTACGCTGTCTGGCAGGTTTATCGTCTTTTTTAAAGAAGTGCATCCTTTGAAAGCATTATCTCCAATCGTTTTTACATGAGATCCAATTGTCACACTTGTTACTTTTTTATTGTTCTGCATGGCTTTCGGCCCAATAGAGGTTACCGTATACTTCACGCCGTCCATACCTGTAACTGTATCCATCGTAACTTTTGAAGCCGTTGAATTTATTAATTCCACTTCTTTACCGACTTTCGTTACTTTATAGGTATTTTCACCAACCGTAAATATTTTTCTATTTTCAAACGGAATCTGATTTTCAGCATTTCCTGAGTTATTGCCGCCTGGATTATCGCCGCCTGAATTATTATCACCGCCCGGATTATCGCCGCCCGGATTATCGCCGCCCGGATTATCGCCGCCCGGGTTATTATTGCCGTCGTCCCCAGGATCCGGACTAACGGGAGGAACGTAATTATAATGCATCGTGGCCCTTGACACTGCCGCCGCCGTATCGCCTATTTTACTTACGCCATTCCACTGTTCTTGCGTCCCGGTAAAGTATATATCCTTAAGAGGACAGTTTGTGAACGCAGCAATCCCTATTGACGTCACGCTGTCAGGAATTACGACTGTAGTAAATGCCCTACAGGAAGCAAACGCCGACCCTTCTATACTTTCCGCGCCTTGCGGAATCTCCACTCCGGCAAGCAGCAAACAATTCTGAAACATCCCCTCGCTGATACGGTTAATGCTTTTGGGAAGCGTTACTCTCATCAGATAATAGCATTCCATAAACATATTTTCCCCCATCTGCACCTGCTTACTGCCTGGAGCAAATGTAACGCTTGTCAATGCCTGACATTGCAAAAATGCTGCGGCGCCTACCTCTCCAATACTTGACGGCAAAGCAATAGAAGCCAGCTTATCACAAGAGCGGAACGCATTTTTCCCAATTGTTTCCACTCCCTCGGAAATAGTTGCCAAACTAAGATTCCGGCATGCGCGGAAAGCGCTTTCTCCAATTGTTTTTACACTGGACGGAATGATTACGGAGATAAGCGAAGAATCTTTAAACGCATTGCTTCCAATTGCTGTCACACTGGACGGGATCTCTACGCTCAGAACCCCACAGTTTAAAAAAGCGCAGGAACCGATTTCGGTAACGCCATTTTCAATCACAATTTTCTTGATTTGACTGCTGTTATTATTCCATGGCTGCTCTTCAACTGCGCTATAATCTGGTATAGATC
>CATOKN010000002.1 GCA_951800425.1 uncultured Lachnospiraceae bacterium | reverse complement strand
GTTATGCAGTCGCACAATCCAATCATATTGTCTCCTTTTCATTAACATCTGGTAAGCATATTTTGAGTAAAAAGCATATTGAAAAAGAATTCCGCATATGCTATAATCGCCGTAGGCTAAAAAGAAATAAGAGTTCCACATTGACAAAGAATGAAATCCCCGAATTGTGAGGCAACACAGTTCGGGGATTCTTCTTTGCTTTTATACTGGCAAAGCTCCCAGTAGGCTATTTGTTGCTCTTGTCATTACCGTCTAACCATTTGATGATGTAGTGGCAAGCTACACCAGCCATAACAGCAATTAGAAAAGAAATAAGAAACTCCACTATTGACACCTCCTCCCTGTTGCGGGTATCGGTGAGCAACGAAAACATTATAACATATTATCCAGTGTTTTCCATTATTTGCTCTAGAATAGTTTGTCATCAAGTCTCTCTGTTCCTTTCCACATTTACTTCATGACTGTTTTGTACTATTATATGACAAAATAATTCTAAAAACTAGCCCTATATGGTGATATAATCCCATTCAAAGCCATCAAACAGAAACCGAAGCAAAGGAAAGGAGATTCTGCCATGAATCGGGAATTTTACAAAAAACTACTATGCCTTGTACTTCCAATCGCATTCCAGCAGTTTATGCTCTCGCTTGTCAGCGCGTCCGACGCCCTGATGCTTGGGATGATAAGCCAGGACGCTCTGGCGGCCGTATCTCTGGCCGGACAGATTACATTTGTATTCAACTTGTTTCTGTCGGCATTTTCTATGGGAACAAGCATGCTGGCCGCGCAGTATTGGGGCAAAAAAGACTATTTGTCTCTGGAAAAAATACTCGCGTTTGTACTTCGCGCCTCTCTGGCCGTTTCGTTTCTGTTTTTCGCGGGAACGCTGCTGATTCCAAGACATCTGATGTATATTTTTACATCCGATCCGGCGCTTATAAACGCAGGCGTTTCCTATTTACAGGCGTCTTCCGTTTCGTTTCTGATGTGCGGAATTTCACAGATTTATCTCTGTATGATGAAAAACAGCGGCCGCGCCATAAAAAGCACCGTCATCAGCTCAACAGCCGTTGTTTTAAATATCATCTTAAACGCCGTATTTATTTTTGGCCTGGGAGCCATCCCCGCCATGGGAATCGCCGGAGCCGCTTTTGCAACGGTCATTGCCCGAACTGCCGAAACCGCCTGGTCGGTCATGGACTCTTCCAAAGAAAACAGCATTCGGCTCAACCTCCGCTTTTTCATCCATACGGACAAAGAGCTGGAAAAAACCTACTGGAAACACTCCCTGCCGATTCTTGGCAACCAGCTTGCCTGGGGATGCGGTTTTACAATGTATTCCGTAGTGATGGGACATATGGGAAGCGACGCCGTAGCGGCCAATTCCATCGCGAATATCACCAAAAGCCTGATGGTCTGCTTCTGTCTTGGCGTTGCAAACGGCGGCAGCATCATCGTGGGAAATGAGCTTGGAGCCGGAAACCTTGCGCTTGCAAAAGAATACGGCAGAAAACTCTGCCGCATGTCCGTTCTCTCCGGCGCCGTATCCGGAGGGCTCCTGTTGGCATTCTCGCCTTTGATTCTGCATTTTGCTTCGCTGAACAGTCAGGCGGAAGAATACTTAAAATGGATGTTTTGGATTTGTTCTTATTATTTAATCGGAAAATCGATCAATTCGACGACGATTGGCGGCATTTTCAGCGCAGGAGGAGACACGCGCTTTGGCCTGATATGCGATGCCATAACGCTTTGGTGCATTACGGTTCCTTTGGGCTGCATCGCCGCTTTCGTTTTAAACTGGCCGGTGCTGGCCGTATACTTTGTCCTGAATTTAGATGAAATTGTAAAGCTTCCGGTCGTGTACAAACATTATAAAGAATACCTCTGGGTCAAAGATCTGACCTGCAAAAAAACCGTGCGGTGTTAGCGTATCACTCTTCGGAAACCCGCTGGATATGCATGGCCAGATACCCGACTTCCACTTCGTCCAAAGGCTTTTTTAAATATTTTTCCAAATGCCCGCAAACGACGGAAGCCAGCCGAAAGGCCTCCGGGTATTTCACGGACATATAGTCGTTCATATTTAAATTCAGTTTTTCGCCCTTGACCGCCCGGGCGGCCATATAGCGGACGTGGTTCATCAAACGGTTATAAGAAAGAGACATCACGTCAATGGACGCGCCCGTTTCCTCCTCTACCATCTGAATGCACTCCCGGACGGTGCGGGCAATCTGCATAGAAAGCGCCACGTTTTCATCCTCAATGGCCGAATGGATATGGAGCGCGATGTAGCCGACTTCATGCTCGTCAATTTCTACGCTAAGCCGTTCCTTTAAAATGGGGCAGATAAGCTGCGCCGTCTTATATTCCATATGAAACAGCGCGCGGATGTCCTCCGTCAGCGGATTGCTGATCTGCTCCTGATTTTGAATCCGCTTTACTGCAAATGCAATATGATCCGCCATAGGAAAAAGGATTGCCCAGTCAATTTTTCCAAAAATCCTTTCAGCCTCTTTTAGAATCTGCTGTGTGATTTCCAGAAAAACGGGATCGATGCTTTTGACAAGATCAAGCGCCAGGCCGCGCTGCGTTTTTTCCTGAAGCGAATAGATGGTTCCGTCCTCCGGAACTTCAATCCGCTCGCTGACTTTTCTCCCAAAGCCGATTCCTTTTGCAATCAGAAGATACGCCTGATTATCTTCCATTCCGATCCCAATTACCGTATTGTGGTTTAACACCTTTTTCACTCTGAACATATTCCAAATCCCCCGCAGATCTATTTCTTATTCATACGTATCCACTGCAAATAACGCTTCTCCGGCCCGGATAGCCCCGCTCTTTAACAGACGCACTTTCTGTTTGTCGGAGAGTTCCGTACAAAGCACCGGAGACGCCAGAGACGGCGCGTTCTTTTGAATAAAATCCAAATCCAGCTTCATCAGCGCATCGCCTTTACGGACTTTATCTCCGTCTTTGACAAATACTTCAAAGCCCTGTCCGCTCAAATTCACCGTATCAATCCCCATATGCAGCAAAAGAGCCGTTCCGGACGCCGTTTCAAATCCAATGGCGTGTTTTGTCTCAAATACAAAGCAGACTTCTCCATCCTCCGGCGCATACACCGTATCTTCTTTTGGTATAACCATCGCTCCGTCGCCCATCATCCGGCCGGCAAACGCTTCGTCCGGCGCTTCTGAAATATCGGCGGCCGTACCGCTTACCGGGCTGCAAATCAGCTCTGTCTTTATCACTTTTCCCACAGGCGCTTCGTCTTTTTTGGCGTTATCCGCTTCTTTTTTGCTCTCTGTCGGAACGTATTCCTCATCGGAAGCTGTCTCCAGATAGTCTTCCAGATTTGATTTAATCACCGTAACGCGCGGTCCGTAAATCACCTGTACGCCGTTTCCTTTGTGTACGACGCCGGACGCGCCGGTCGACTTTAACAGGCCGTCGTCTACCAGAGACGACTGATGCACCGTGCAACGCAGTCTTGTTGCGCAGCAGTCTACGTCCGATATATTTTTCTTTCCTCCAAGTCCCCGGCAAATCGCCGCAGACAACGCGTCTTCCTCCGACAGCGCGCCGCCGTCTGCTCCCGCCGCTCCCTGTTTGCGCGCGTCCACGTCGCTTCTGCGGTAAAGCTTGACTTCTTCACTGTCGTCCCGTCCAGGCGTTTTTAAATCCATCTTTTTAATGATAAATGAGAACAGGAAATAATAAACCGCAAAATAAACAAGACCTACCGGAATAACCCAAATCCAGTTCGTCTTTGCGTTTCCCTGAAGAATTCCAAACAGCGACAAGTCAATCAAGCCGCCGGAAAACGTCATGCCCACGCCTACGCCGAACACATGCATCAGCATATAGGCGAGTCCCGCAAAGACACAGTGAATTGCGTACAAAAGCGGAGCCACGAACAAAAATGTAAACTCCAGGGGCTCGGTAATTCCGGTTACCATAGACGTCAGCGCCGCCGACATCAAAAGTCCGGCCACAGCCTTTTTCTTCTCCGGTTTTGCCACCTGATACATCGCAAGCGCGGCTCCCGGCAGACCAAAAATCATAAGTGGGAATTTTCCTGCCATAAATCTCGTTGCCGACACCGCAAAACGCTCTACCGCAGGATCCCCAAGCTGGGCAAAAAAGATGTTCTGCGCGCCTTCGATTAACTGTCCTCCCACTTCCATCGTGCCGCCAAGGGCCGTCTGCCAGAATGGAAGATAAAATACATGGTGCAGTCCAAACGGAATCAGCGCACGCTCCATCAGGCCGTACACCCATGTCCCCGCATAGCCCGACTGCAGCACAACGCCTCCTATCGCGTAAATTCCCTGCTGGATCACAGGCCAGATAAAAAACATCAAAATGCCGATGACCGTATAGGCCAGACCGCAGACAATTGGCACAAACCTTGTGCCGCCGAAGAACGAAAGCACCTGCGGCAGTTCAATCTTATAAAACCGATTGTGCAGCGCGGCAACGCCAAGCCCTACGATAATGCCTCCGAACACGCCCATCTGAAGCGACGTAATGCCGACTACGGAAGTCGTCGCTCCCTCAAGCATAGCCTCCGGGCCACCGTTATTTACAATCATCGCCCCTATGGACGCATGCATAATGAAAAAAGCAATTGCAGCAGAAAGCGCCGCTACTTCTTTTTCTTTTTTCGCCATGCCAATGGCGACGCCCATGGCAAAGATAATGGGCAGGTTTCCAAATACAATGTCGCCCGCCGCGCTCATAACCTGCAGTATGGCGTTTAACACCGTGCCGGGCCCCATCACTCCCATCAGTCCGTACGCCTCTAACAT
The DNA here is from genome assembly GCA_951800425.1 of uncultured Lachnospiraceae bacterium. Taxonomy (GTDB): domain Bacteria; phylum Bacillota; class Clostridia; order Lachnospirales; family Lachnospiraceae; genus Roseburia_B. Next base: position 15,341 of record CATOKN010000002.1, on the reverse strand, counting down.
CGTTTCATTTGTAAATGAGCCTCCTACGCCAAGCAGAAGGCCTGCCACCGGCAGAATTGCGATTGGCAGCATAAAGGATCTTCCCACACGCTGCAGTACTCCGAAAATTTTGTCTTTCATGACTTTCCCTCCTGATTTTTTATTTTGGATGTTTCTGTATGAAAATGCTCTTTCCTTGCTTTGGGAGGGTATTTCGTACTTATCATGACGCAAAAAAGGCATTAACATACATAAACATCCTTGAAATTTATGTATAGTTAATGCCTGCCTGCCAGTTACACACTATATCATATAAAAAAGATAGCATCCGGAAAAGGATTTGTCAAGAGCAGAAATTCAGACGATTCTTATTTATTTTTGTCTGTACTTTTTTTCAATAATCACCACATAAAACGCCATTGCCGCAATCGCCTCGAGCATAACTCCTAAAACAGAAAGAATCACATACGGCGTATTCTGTCCGCCAAGCAAAGGAAATCCAAGTATCGCGATTCCTACGCCAATCGCCATAAACAACTTCCCAACCGCCCGATTATAAGCTTTTACATCTTTCACCGGAAAAACTTCTGCGTTCGCCCAGAATCCAAATGCCCGTTCTTTCTTTGAACAGATGGCATAAATGCCATATCCAAAAAATACAACTCCAAACAGTTCCCACATTATAAATGCCAGCATATTCTTCCTCCTTTTAAAATTCTTTCCATTCCGTTCAAAATTTAGATATTTTAGAAACTCAGGTGAACTTATCGAATCTCTTTCGTTCGATAAATTATTTTATAAAACCTCTTGTATAAAATTCCTGAGCGGCTCAAGCGCCGAATGATTCCAATCAAATGCACCCGCTGCTGCTGCCTGACCAATTTTAAGTGAAACATAGTCGTTATGAACTGAGAAATAGGTATGTAATTTCGTCTTAAAAATCCTTGAAAAGGATTCCTGACGGCGTTCTTCCAGCCGTTTCAAAAACACATCAATTTCTTCCAAAGTATCTGCTGCTAAAGGAGCGAATAAAATAGAAAGGCATAAATCTTCAAGCGTACCATTTTTCATTTCATTATTGCAGGTTGGAAACAATACAAATCCAACCTTAAGCTTCAGTCCTTCCCAATCACATGACTTTTCAGGAACAGGAAAATCATTTTTCCTCAAAGCATGTTGGATTTCCCGACAAGCAGATTCAGCGCTCGCTTCTGCGTCTCGAATAACTAACAACGACGTCAGTTTATCAAAGTCTGCCATATTTTTCAGCACAGCCAATTTCTGATCCAATTCAGAATTTCCTCCAAAATCAATGACTTGAATATCATTAGAAAACCCAGGCACATTAGAAAGCGCCGTACTGTTCAAGTATTGAATCAGAAATTCCTGCTCATCCCGTCCCTCGCAAAGGATCAAATTCGATCTCAATATCTGAGTATTGGTCTTTCTGGGCATCATCGAACCTCCATATCTGTCGTAACAGCAACCTGCAACAAATCATCCGAATAACGATAAACAGAATTACCCTCATTATTCTTATCAAGGCGATAGTAACAAAATGCCGAACTGCGATCTGCTTGTTCTATTCCATCTAAAGCGCCCACAATACACTCGTAACTATGCGTTGTAGCAATAATCTGACAGTCATTTTCATATGATGTTTGTGCAATAATTTTCCATAATTTAGGAAACATAGAATAATGAAAACCCGTTTCTATTTCATCAATAAGCAAAAGAGAATGTGGTGTTACAGCAATTGATAAAATAATGAACAAAAGTTTATTCAGTCCATCTCCAGCAAGCCTGAGCGGCAGCAATTGCTGCCTGACTTTCACAAAAATCTGTGCATTGTTATTGACTACAATTGTCGTCAAATCCTCAATAGCCGGCTCAATGAATTTCAATGTTTCTACAATGTATGACTTTCTTCCTTCCAACTCCATTTTACCAAGCCATTCCGCAATAAGGCTGTCACTGTTGCTGTTTATAATCGCGGCATTAATGAATCGCGTATATGGCATAGGCAAAACCAAATTAGACGCATCCGATGTTGCCATATTCCGTACAATACCCATCGGACCAATAATAAAATGCCCGTCTTCCGAATAATCTTCTTTTTTATAACTAAATTTCAGCGTATATGAAGAAGTAGCGGAAGATATAATCTGTCCCATCAGTTCCTGTGATATATTCGTATCGACAGGCGGAACAAATGCATCATCCCGCATATATTCTAAAGAAGACGAAACCCCTTCATTTGTAACTGAAATGCGCAGAGGATTTTGTACATTCATTTCATAAAAAGCAGTTTCCCACAAACTTGCTGATTCTACAGCAGATACAAGTCCGCGGAATTTATTGATCTTTGTAAAGGAATCTGGCGAAGCATGATCCAAAAAGAGGAATATTCCCTCCAATACAGAACTTTTTCCAGCATTATTTTTTCCTGACAGCAATACGATTGGCTTAAGCTCCAAAAGCTCCAGCTTCTCAATTCCGCGAAAATTTTCAAATGTAACCTTTTCAATCATAAGCCGCCTCCAAAATTAAAATTTATGTCAGACAATCACACTATAACTGCTAACAAATTATATTTTGTAGTATAGCACACTTTAAAAGACAATAAAAGCAAAATTAAACTGTTACTGCCTTTCTCATTTTGTCATACTGATTGCTTCTTCCTATCTCTTTTCAAATAAATCCAACAAACAATGCTATGAAATAACACAGACAGATAAAACCCGTAATGCAATGCCTGTAAGGACAAAAGCAAATTAAAATCTGTCAATAGAGGCACATACCAAAACAGACCATAAAACAAATATACTGCATAATGCAGAACCAGCAACATTCCCGTCACTTTACTTTCTTTTTGATTTTTCAAAAACATCAGGCAAAAAAATGTGACTCCGAATAAACATACCAACAACGTCTTGTTTATAATATCTATTCCACTTTTGACACCATCAATCTCCCTGTCGAAATAGCACCATGGCAAAAAAACAGGTATTAAAGATATACAATAAAGAAACGCCAATAAAGCTCTGTCTCTTATCCTCATCAAACGCATGATTTTAAACCCCCTCTCTTATAAAATAAACAGAACACAATATTACGTAGTTTTATTTGCTTTCCAAAAGCTCTTACAGATAATGATACTTCCCTTGCATACGAAATACAAAAAATATGGTAATCAATACCGCCAGAAATTCTGCCAGCACAATAGACAGCCAAATCCCGTCAATCCCCAAAAAAACAGGCAAAATCAAAACAGCCGCAATCTGGAACACGAGCGTGCGCAAAAATGAAATAAACGCGGAAACCAGCCCGTTATTCAACGCTGTAAAAAAAGAAGAGCCATAAATGGGAACGCCTGCCAAAAGGAAAGAAAAGGAAAAAATCTGAAATCCCCTCAGGGTCAGACGCATCAGTTCTTCATCGTATCCGACAAACATTGCCGACAGAGGCCATGCCAGAAATTCTGAAAGAACCAGCATGCAGAAAGAAAACACCCCAATAATCACGGAACTCTTTTTCAACAGGTTTTTCAATTCTCCATGGCCTCCCGCGCCGTAATGGTAGCTGACAATAGGAGCCGTACCGACGGAATAACCAATAAACGCAGAAAAGAAAATCATTCCCACATACATCAGCACGCCATATGCCGCAACGCCTCCCTCTCCCGCATATTTCATCAGCTGCATATTATACAGCATACTTACAAGCGACATCGAAATGCCCGTCATAAGCTCCGAAGAACCATTGACAGACGCCTGAAGCAAGGCCCTTGCATCAAACTTCGTTTTTGTCAGACGCAAAAGGCTTGTATTCGGCCGGAAAAAATACGCAAGCGCAAGCGCCGCGCCCGTCGTCTGGCTGATTGCCGTAGCGGCGGCCGCTCCGATTAACCCCCATTCAAACACCGCCATAAAAAGCGCGTCCAAAATCATATTCATCACACCGGAAGCAACCGTCATAAAAAATCCAAGCTGCGGCTTTTCCGCCGCCACAAAGAAGCTTTGAAACTCAAACTGCAGCATAAAAAACGGAAGCGCAAGCAAAATGCACCTGCCGTAATCCATGCAGCCTTTCAGCATCTGACCCTCTGCGCCCAAAACAGACGCAATGGGACGAATGCAAAAAACGCCGATGATTCCAATGACAATTCCGCAAAGGAACGTCACATAAATAAACAACGAAAACAGACGCTTCGCTTTCTCGTGATTTCCCTCTCCCATCGTTTTTGCTACCAGAGCGCTCCCGCCTGTGCCAAGCATAAAGCCTGCCGTACCCAAAATCTGCAAAAACGGCATAATAAAATTCACTGCGGCAAACGATGTTTTTCCCACATAATTGGAAACAAAAAATCCATCCACTACGCCGTAAATAGACGTAAAAATCATCATAGCAATTGACGGCGCCGTAAAACGAAGCAATTTTTTATAAGTAAAATGTTCGGAAAGCTGTATTTTCATAATAAAATCCCTCCTTTGAAACAAAAAAGATAACCGCCGAAGTCTTCCCCGGCAGTTATCTTATATTCTCTTATACGATTCATTTCAAATCAGGCAGCATCCGCAATTTTATTCTTCCCAATTTTACGCTTAAATACGTACCACAATTGGGTCGCAATACAGATTGATGAATAAGACCCGCTGATCAAACCTACCATAAGCGGCAGTGAAAAATCACGGATTGTAGCAACGCCCAGCAGCCACAGCATAAATACCATTACAAACGTCGTAATTGAAGTATTGACGCTTCGGCTTAAAGTCTGCGTCAGACTCACATTTGCAATTTCACATAAGGCGTCTGCGTCTTTCGCTTTCTTCATCTTCATATTTTCACGGATTCTGTCAAAAATAACAATCGTATCATTAATAGAATAACCAATAATTGTCAGCATACAGGCAATAAACGTATTGCCTACGGAAATTCGGATTACGGCATAACAGGTAAGCACTACCAGAACGTCATGCACCAGCGCTATAATGGCGCTGACTGCAAATCTGGCGTCGCTAAACCGGAACCAGATATAAATCAGCATGCAGATAACTGCAATCAATACCGCTTTGACTGCATCCTCCCGCATTTCGGAACTAACGGAAGAGCTGATGCTTTCTGACTGAATTTCATCTTCATTTACGCCGTATTTGTCAACAAATGCTTTGTTCAAAGCTTCACGCTCCGAAAGCTCTAACGTACGCGTCTTAAAGATAATCTGATTTGTCCCCTGCACCTGAGTTGTCTGCACGTCGCTGTCGCCTGTTACATCTTCCACAAGCGGAACCATATCCGCATCAATTTCTTCTATTGTATAGCTTTTCTCAAACGGAATCGTCGTAGACGTTCCTCCTATAAATTCCAGGCTGTAATTCAAAGCATTTCCACCGGATCCATGCACGCCCATTGCAGCAAAGCCCGCAACAATAACAGCAAGCGAAATGGCGAACAGCAGCTTTCTGCGTTCCACAAGATGAAATGTCTTTAACTGTTTGCCGCGTCCGAAAAATTTCACGTCACGAAGTCCAACTGCATAAAATGCATTCAAAATAAACCTTGTTACGACAAGAGCCGTAAACATGGAAAGAATAATACCAATTGCCAGCGTACTTGCAAATCCCTTAACGGAACCGGAACCAAGCAGTCCAAGCACGGCTGCGGCAATCAATGTTGTTACGTTTCCGTCAATAATTGCAGACAATGCTTTTTTAAAGCCAATGTCAATGGAAGATCCTACGGATTTTCCACCTGCAATCTCCTCACGGATACGGGCAAAAATAATTACATTTGCATCCACTGCCATACCAATAGAAAGAATAATACCTGCAATACCTGGCAGCGTCAGCGTAATTTCAAACAAATATAAGGTTGCAATTACCATACAGGTATAAATAGCAAGCGCAATAGACGCCGCAATACCCGGCACAAAATAAACAATCATCATAAATACCATAACGATAGCAAGTCCAATCGCAGCCGCTTTTAAACTGCTGGAAATTGCAGAACTTCCAAGCTGTGCCCCTACTACGTTAGAACGCAGCTCGCTCAGCTGTAAGGAAAGAGAACCGATTCGAATATTCGTAGCCAGATTTTCCGCCGCCTCGTAAGACTCCATACCGGAAATCTGCGCCTTTCCTCCCGTAATTGCTTCGTTTACCACCGGATCGCTGATGACTTTCTCATCATATACAATTGGCAGAGTCTTTCCTACGTTTGCGGAAGTCATATCTCCAAATACTTTTGCTCCCTCGTCCGTAAGCGTCAATTCTACCACAAATTCATTATTTTTCATCTCGTTCTGATAAGATGCCGGCTGTGCGTCCGCCACCATATCGCCCGTCATAAAAGTTTCGCCGTCTGCCGTCCGGAATTCCAGAGATCCCGGCTTTCCAAGCTCTTCTAAAATCGCGTTTGCATCGGTAACGCCCGGAATCTCTACTGTGATGCGGTCGTCGCCCTCCCTGTAAACAAAGGCCTCTGTGCTGTAGCCTTCAATACGTTTCTGCAATTTGTAAATCGTATCGCTTACTTCTTCTGAGGTAAAATCTTCATCATCCACCTGATACGTAATACTTACGCCTCCTGCTAAATCCAGGCCCAGCTTAATGCTCATCGTCTCTCCGATTCCGGTAGAGGAGAGGATGATGGATGCATAATATGCAAGTCCCCCAAGAATCAGGGCTATTACGACCAGCAGAGCCGCCCCCTGATTTTTACTGAATTTGTTCTTCATCTCGTTTCTTCCTTTCTTTTAGTCTGTTGCAAGCGCTTCTGCCGCTTTTATCATAATCGCGCATTCCACGCGTTTTCTCTGTAAAGCGCATCCAATTTCATAAACTCCATTAATATCCCCATGGAAATTGTATGCATTTGCCGCGCATCCTCCGCTGCAATAAAATTTCGCGAAACAATTGCGGCATTCTGCTTTTGTATAAACGCTGCAGCTTTTAAACTTATCTGAAATTTCTGTGCCGGTTATGCCGTCTCTGACATTTCCCATGCAAAATTTTTCATTGCCCACAAACTGATGGCAGGGATAAAAATCTCCCCATGGCGTAACGGCAAGATATTCCGTACCGGAACCACAGCCGGACATCCGCTTCGCCACGCACGGACCTCCCTCCAAATCTATCATAAAATGAAAAAAGTTGAAACTCTCTCCATTTTTATGACGTTTTACCATTTCCGCCGCAAGACGGTCGTATTCTTCAAACAATTCCGGCAAATCTTCCTCTCGGATTGCATAGTCGTCTTCTTCCCTGGCCACTACCGGTTCAATCGAAATCTGCCGAAAGCCAAGATCCGCAAGGTGAAGCACGTCCTTTGAAAAATCCGGATTTTCATGCGTAAACGTGCCTCTGACATAATAATTCATCTGATTTCTGCTCTCTGCCAGCTTTTGGAACTTCGGCACAATCAAATCATAACTTCCGCTTCCATTTGCAAAGGGACGCATTTTATCATTCACATTTTTTCTTCCGTCTATGCTTAAAACCACGTTTGCCATTTCCCGGTTGGCGAAATCCATAATTTCATCGTTCAAAAGAACACCGTTCGTCGTCAGAGTAAAGCGAAAATTTTTATTGTGAATTTTCTCCTGCTCTCTTCCGTAGGCAACCAGATCCTTTACTACCTGAAAGTTAAGCGTCGGCTCTCCGCCAAAAAAATCCACTTCCAGATTTCTTCTGCCGCCGGAGTTTGCAATCAGAAAATCCAGCGCGGCCTTTCCTGTTTCAAACGACATCCATGCTTTTTTTCCATGATATTCTCCTTCTCCGGCAAAACAATACCGGCACTTGAGATTACAGTCGTGCGCAATATGCAGACACAATGCCTTCACCACTGTTTTTCGCTGCTTTATATTCGCAATAGAATCCTCATAGATGTCTTTTGAAAAAAGAGCTTCTTCCTTTATCAAAGCCGCCACTTCGTCCGTTGCTTCGCGGACCTGAGACGCTCCGTACACCGGAGCAAGGCAGTTTTCTATCTCTTCTGCCGAATGCGTCTCCCACAGCGAAATGACGTCATAAGCCGCATCGTCAACGACATGAACCGCTCCGCTGTTTACATCCAGAACAATGTTATAGCCGTTGTTTTTGTACTGGTGAACCACTGAAAACTTCCTCTCTTCCTATTACATAGAACGAATCCGACAAAACGCGCCACTGGCGCGTTTTACTGGATGCTTCGTAATAAATTAACCGCACGCCCTGCGCGCGGTCCGTATTTATGTAATTTCGCAATTACTTATCTGCTGTTTTCACAAGTCTGATTTCCCACTGTGCAGGAAGTCTTACATGCAGACTGACAGGACGTCTGGCACTCTCCGCATCCGCCTTTTTTCACCGTATTCTGTAATTTTTTTGTATTTAATGTTTTTACATGTTTCATAATAAAATCTCCTTTTCTTCTCTGTGGAATCGCTCCAACTCATATTCGAGAGACATTATACCACAAGTATTTCTATCTGAAAAGCATTTTTCTATGAATTTCTTAATAAATCTCTAAAAAACGAACCCGTTAAAAATGAAACGTCAGCACGAGCAGAGCTTTATCTTCCAGGTAATTGATGGATGAAATCCCCGTACAATAATCGGCAATGTGCTGACTGGCAATAAAATATTCCAGCGCCTGACTATAAAGCTCTGGAGAAGAAAATTTAACCGCAACGTCTCCCCCGCCTTTCTTCCATGTCTCTGCCAGCACGGCCCCAATCGTGTCCGGATTCCATTCAGAAAAATACCGGTTTTCTCTTACAAAATAATTGTTTTTCATGCCGGTGCATTCCGGAAGCAAAAAACTGTTATCCAGAATATGCGTCCTGCCAATTTCTTCCGAAGTAATGGCCAGATAATTGTAATTGACGTATTTTTCCATCTGGCTGTCATTGTCCAGATAACGGGAATTTCCCCAGGTCGTATCCATATAATAATATTCCCCATCCAGACAGACCAGATTCCACGCATGAGACTCTCCGTTTGCATTTCCGGTCACAATAGCGCTTTGTATGCCCAGTATCCGCATCAGGTACTGCGTCGCGCAGGCATAGCCCTGACACACCGTGGCGCGGTTTAAAAATGCGCTGATGATATTTTGATTATTGTTTGCATTCGTATCATAATCTACATTCTGCACCAGAATTTCAAAAACGTATTTTGCTTTTTCATAATCAGAATCCGTGATGGAAATTCCGGCCAAAAGTTCTTCCACCGAAGCGTCAATCTGTTTTTGGATCTGTTCCCGCTCATCATAACTCATCGTATATTTGGGCGCAAATTCCATTCCTTCAGGCTCCCCGTTTCTGGTATATTGGGTATAAACGTAACCGGATACCCAAAACAGTCCGCCATAATCCGCCGAAATCGCTTTATACGCTCTTTCCATCAAATCAATATCCAGCGTAGAAACTTCTATGCTCTCCTCATGCTTTATGATTGCGTCAAGCATCTCATTGTAGACCCTCTGCTCTTCCTCCTCTAATGTCAGATACGCATAATTATCCGGATCCAGAACATGTATATCCGAAGGAGCCTCCGATTCTTTTTGCTCTGTTGGAAGCTCCGTTTCCCTTTCTATCACAACTTCTGATTCCGTCTGTTCTTTCGGCCTTGCTTTCACTTTTGGCCGCGTCGCTTTGTGAGGCTCTTTTGCCTCCTGTTTTACTTCTGTTTTCAAATCTTCATATTGCTCCAACAATCCGCAGCCCGCCAGCAGAACGCCTGCTCCTGCCGCAGCCGCTAATTGAAAAAACAGCCTTTTCATCTTCATAATTACCTCCATACGCACCTATTCTACTATATTTGTTTGGATTTTTCAAAGATTCTGTGCTAAAATATGACGTGATTACTGCCAACGGAGGTAAAATTTTGATCGCCTTAAAAATAACCGATAAAAAAACTTTTATGAATCAGCTCCTGTGCAGCGAAATTTTCGACCATTTCCTGCTTTCAGAAGCTTCTGTCTGCAAAGACGCTACCTATACCATTGACGGACATATCAACGCTTCTTTCTATTCAAAAGAAGAACGGGAAGAACTGGGTCTTTCCCATCTTGACATTCTTCCCTATTCAAAACTCAGGCCCGTCTGTTACCAGTTAATTCGGGGCAGCCATACTCCTGTTTCTTTTAAATTCATCCTGATGCTTTCTCCCGAAAATATGACGAATACCCTGGCCCGTTCCGAAAGCAGCTACGCCCCAAATGACATCGGCGGCATTTTTTTAAATCTCTCGTTCCAAAACGGACAAATTACCCTGACTACAGGCATTTCTTATGCCATTTTTTCTCCGGACCACACCCTGGACAGAGAATGGGATGAACTGATAAAAAAATTTCTCCAAAAACACGCAATTTCTTTTGAAGAACTTTAATTTTCTTCTTTACTTTTTAAAAGGCATATGCTATAGTGATTGAGTGCTTGAAACAAGCATAATTTTCTTAATTTTGGAGGTACTGCGATGAACAAAGGTACAGTAAAATGGTTCAACAATCAGAAAGGATATGGTTTCATCTCTGACGAATCAGGCAGTGACGTATTCGTTCATTACTCAGGACTCAATATGGATGGCTTCAAATCTTTAGAAGAAGGAGCCACTGTTGAATTCGAAGTAATAGACGGTGCAAAGGGACCACAGGCAACCAACGTAACTGTAGTAAAATAACTCTACTACTTAATTAATCAACGGCTTTTCAACGTACCTTTTTCATAATCTATATAAATGAATAAGATAGTGAAACAGAACTGATTAAAAGAAAAACTGTCACGGAATTCCTGTGACAGTTTTTATTCTTTTTTCTTTGAATTATATTGATAAATCCGATACAGATACCATCCGATATTTCCAAGAATTCCCATCATAATAAAAATACTGTAGGATGCATTCATTTCGATTCCCAGCAAATCAGCCGCAGAGGGAATCAGCATGCCAAGAATAAGCAGCAGCTTTGCATTTCTCGCCATACGGATTGCATAAATCTTTACCATTCCTTTCAGCGGCTCGCTGTTTCTTCCATTCAAAAACTCCGGATGCATCTGCAGCATAGTCATTCCCGCATAGAGCAATATGACTGGCAAAAAATGCGACAACAATGCGGACAGGCTGCGTTCATACATATATCCATAATAAATCTGCATCCCGAAAAATGCCAGAACCGCCATCACGGCTACTGCCTCAACAACGGCTTCCCATGCTTTTTGTCCTCTTTTATCCATCGTCCATCCCCCTTTTCTTTTTTATTGTAACCAACTTTAATTTATTCTTCAAGCCATGTCCAAAATATGTTATACTTTACATCAACAGTTTTTCCGGAATAACTCCGGCAGTCAAAACTGTCATATTCAAAAAGGAAGGAAAAGAAACCCAACATGTATATTCAATTAAACGGCCAGATTATTTACTATGAGAAAACGGGAGAAGGTTCCCCGGTGATTCTGGTACACGGAAACGGCGAAACGCATAAAATTTTCGACGCTCTGATTCCCAGCCTTTCCAAACGCCATACCGTCTATGCTCTGGACAGCCGCGGACATGGATTAAGCGCCGCGGTAAATGAATTTCACTATGCAGATATGGCGGATGACGTTGTTTCATTTATCCACGGTCTTGATCTTGTAAAACCGGCGTTTTATGGCTTCAGCGACGGGGGCATCGTCGGCTTAATCGCCGCTTTCAGACATCCCTCTTTGTTTTCATCTCTGGCAGTCAGCGGAGCCAACCTTACGCCTTTTGGATGGAGATTTCTTCCCTGGCTTTCCACAAAGCTTCGCTACATAAAGAAAAAAAATCCTCTCATCCGCCTGATGTTAAAAGAACCGCACATAACAAAATCAGATTTATCCAAAATCACAATTCCCGTTCTCGTACTTGCCGGTTCCAAAGACATCATAAAAAAAAGCGAAACAAAACGGATTGCTTCCTGGCTTCCCAACGCCATATTAAAAATCCTGCCCGGCGAAACGCATTCCAGTTACGTAGTACACAGTCCAAAGCTCTTTCCCCTGCTGGATGATTTTTTCTCCAATCACTGCGAATGAGATTTTGACTTTTTCAGAAAATTTACCACGGCCATTTCCCTGATAATGGAAATGGCCGTATGCTTAATTTGTTTTAACCGTCAGATTTCCTGCGGTTCTTTGTCCTGAATAATCGGAGGAATCTGCGACAAAAGGTTATCTATATCTTCAAACATTGCGCTCTTTGTCGTGCCAAGATTGCTGGCATGGCTGATATGCTTTACAACTTCATTGTACTGCGTCTTTATATCGTCAAAAAAGCGGCAAACAACCTCCAATTCCTGCTGCGAGCCGTCAATTACATTTGAAATATCCGTCTGTACCGTTGCCGCGCTTTCTGCCGCCGAAGTAATTTGATGAAAGGATTCGTAGGTACTGTTTACCGTATCAATGTTTTGTCCCAGAACTTTCTTCGATTCGGCAATGCTTTCATTCAACTGGCTTGTGCCGCCCTCCACGTCTTTAATTCCCAGATCGACTTCACTGGTCAGTCCTTTGATTTCTTCCGCAAGCTCTCTTACTTTTGCGGCCACAACTGCAAAGCCTCTCCCCTCTTCACCCGCTCTGGCAGCCTCGATAGAAGCGTTAATTGCCAGAATATTTGTTTCATCTGCAATAGATACGATTTTTTCCATACATTTGCGAATCCCTTCTACGGCAACCTTCAATTGTTCAAACGTATGTTCCATATTGCTGTAAGACTCTTCCACCTGTATGGAAGTCACTTTCAAATCCTCTACTTTTCCCTGGGTTTCCGCGACCGTCTGGGAAATCGCTTCTCTCACTTCCGCAAACTGTCCCGCCGCCTGATTTATATTTGAAAAAGACTGTCCAAAATCCCTGAGTTCATCCTGAAAATTATCCGCTTTCCTGATAACGTCGGTAAAAGAGCTTCCGACCATCTTAATTTCCCACAAAGACTGAACTTCCTTACTGACCAGTTCTTTCTGATATTCTTTCAGACTGTCTGTCACATATAATACCGGATAAAGGCTCTTATCGCTGTGATGCGCCAGTCCTGCCTTTCGCCGTTCTTTTCCTGGAAACAACATTTCCGTATCCCCCTCTCCTTTATTCAAACACCGCGCAGGTCATCGACTGATTGACAAAACGGTTATTGTAATGTTCCCCATATCCGACAAATCCTGCATGACTGCCGAGGGATGCCATTTCCTGTAAATATTTCTGCATATAATTTCGTTCGCTAAATAATTTATACCGAAACAGGCAGTTGACAGAAAAAACAGCCGATCTTTTTGGAAAATCCCTGCAAATTGCCTGTATCGTCTCTTTTACAATTGCCTCATAATCTCCAAGTTCGAGTAAAATCAGAACATCAGAATCATTCACCTGGCGAAAACACGCCAATGCGTTTCCGGCAACTTCTTTGATAGAAATAATGCAGGTATCGTCTCCATTGATTTTTCCAAATGGATTTTGAAACGTCCTCGTCAGGATTTCCTGATCCGTTACATGAAGAATACTCTGGTATACCTGTTTTGCAGGCTTTCCATTTAACGAACCAATGATATACTTTGCTTTATCCGTATTAGACGCAATAAACCGATAATTTCCATATGGATGATAAATATTTTCTTTGTAGGTTTTAACACGACCGCCCAGATTTCTAACTATGGCATAAGCGACCGCATCCGTATATATTTTTCCATTTACGGAGACCTTTCCCGCGTCTCCTGTTCCTCCAACCAGGGAAATGCTCTTTTTCCTTAAAACCGTATGTATCGTCGTCAATGCACAGGCGTCATTTCCGGTACAAAAATCAATACATACCGTGTCGTTGCTCGTCCCTCCAACTTTCTGAATATCTTCCTCCATCCGGCGAATATATTTCACTGGCATAACGGAAACCTGCTCAAGCACATTCGCTCTTGCGCTTACTCCATCCAAAAAGGCAATGATTCCAACGCCTCTTTCCGCAATCGCTGCCGCATAGCTCATTCCAATACATCCAATGCTTGGAACATTTGGGCAAATCTTTTCTAAAGCCTTTACATGCGCTTCAAACTGTCCGTTATTGGACAACAGCATAATAAACTGGGGATTTCTCAATCCGCCAAGCGCCTCTTCTAAATTACCGCTCTGGCTCATGCCAAAAAACTGCCTCATTGCTTCTCTCCTCCCTGCTTTCATCTTTTCATTTTTTCAGCATATATTATAATTGAAAACAACCCAAAGCGTCAACGTACTTTTTGTCCTTTCTATACATCCCCGCAGATCTTCTTCGGCAAAGTCTCCCTTTCCTGTTTTCATTCTCTTCTTTCATAATTACCATTTCTTGCATATTACAAAAAAATATTGTAAAATAAAAAAAAAGAAGTGGGAGGTAATTCTATGCACACATTCCAACCTTGTCCGATTGAAGTGTTCGATTCCAATCCCTTTACGATGCTCGGAAAGGACTGGGCCGTTTTGACTTCCGGAACGAAAGAAAAGTCAAATTCCATGACAATCAGCTGGGGCGGCTTTGGCGTCCTCTGGAACAAAAATGTCTGCTATGTTTTTGTCCGGGATTCCCGCTATACAAAAACGCTCATGGATACATGCGGCACATTTTCTCTGACTTTCTTTCAAAAAGGGTTCAGCAGATCCATTCTTATGTATCTTGGCACCGTTTCCGGCGCGCGGGAAGACAAGATGAAAATGACGCATCTTCACGTCAATGAATCAGACGGCATTCCCTTTATTGACGAGGGAAATCTGGTAATCACCTGCAAAATGCTTTCCGCCGCCAAGCTGACGCCCGATTCTTTTCTGAATCCGGACATTGAAACATCCCATTATAAAGACGGCGATTTTCATACGATGTATATTGGAGAAATCCTTCAGGTTATGGCGCGCTGAGCAAAAAATGACGAGATCCGAAAAGACCCCGTCATTTTTATTTTTTCTATCGGCAGGAAGTGCTGATTGACTCAATCGCGACAGCTCCTCCCCGCACCACTTCAATATGCTTAAATTTACTTCGAAGCAAAGCAATCAATTCGTTATTTCTGCGTTCCGTCAGCTTGCACTCCAAAAGCACGCCGTCTTTTCCAATATCCGCCACCTGTACGTCAAACACCTGGGCAATCTGAAAAACTTCTTCTTTATCCGCCGTCGTACACTGCAAAATTTTTGCGAATAAAATTTCTTTCATATGCAGCGGCACATTGGTCAGATCAATCACCTTGATGACTTCTACCATGCGGTTTAACTGCTTTTTAATCTGCTCAAACGTAATATCGTCGCTGGCAACGCAAATCGTCATGCGGGATACGGTTTCATCCTCCGTCGTTCCGACGGTAAGGCTCTGCAGATTATAGGATTTGCCGGAAAACAGCCCGGA
>CATOKN010000001.1 GCA_951800425.1 uncultured Lachnospiraceae bacterium | reverse complement strand
CAGTGGGGGCGGGATTATTTTATTATTACCAACATTGCGGGAAAGAAAGACGCGCAGATAATTTGCGGGATATGCAGAACGCATCTTATCTTGGCCCGGCATATACAAAAGAGAGCGTCAGGATGTTTCTGGAAAAGAAAGGATACGCGCACCATTTGTATGCGGATCCCAGACAGTTATGCGCAAAGATAGCCGAATTGCTGAACAGACAAAAAGTAGTCGGTTTGTTTGAGGGGCGCATGGAATATGGCCCAAGGGCGCTTGGGAATCGGAGCATTATCGCAGATCCGCGTTCTCCTCAAATGCAGTCAAAGCTGAATTTAAAAATAAAATACAGAGAGTCTTTTCGTCCTTTTGCGCCTTCCGTGCTGGAAGAGCGCGTAAAAGATTATTTTGAACTGGACAAAGGGATTAGCCCTTATATGCTGTTATGTGCAAATGTGAATAAGAAAAGAAGGATGAATTTTAAATTGGGCGAAGAGTTAATTACGGCGGGAAATAATCTGCTTGATGTAGTAAATAAAAGCCGTTCTGATATTCCTGCCGTAACGCATGTAGATTACTCTGCCAGAATACAAACGGTAAGTAAGAAAAACAATCCAATGTATTATGGCATTATCAAAGCATTCGAGGAGCTGACAGGATGCGGCGTGGTAATAAACACTTCTTTTAACGTCAGGGGCGAACCGATTGTATGTACTCCTGAGGATGCGTATTTGTGCTTTATGCGGACGGAGATGGATGTTTTAGTATTGGAAAATTGTATTTTATATAAGCAGGAGCAGCATGCGCTGGAGAACGACAGAGATTGGAGAAGTCAGTATGAACTTGATTAGTGAAAAAGAGGCCGCATTCTTTTCCTCATGGGCAAAGGAAAAGAAAGATGAAAAATGCTTTGCGGAAATAGAAAAAGAAAAATCATCATATTACATTGACAGGGATTCCGAAGAAACTTATATTATGGAATATTCATTTCGAAATATGGAGGAGTTAAAGAAATTATTGCGGCAATACGGAACGCCGGATCAGGAGCCGGAATTGTTAAAGGCTTTGACGATTGCCATATGTCGAAATGGCCCCGGCTCTGTGCAAAGCTCTATGAATTGCGGTAAGAAACAAGGTCAGGGCTGTTTGGCGGAAGATAAGGAGAAGATACTGCCGGAATATACGTATGTATTTTAGGCAGACGAGGTGTCGGGATGGTATGTCCATACAAAACAATAAAAAAAGCATATAAAAATAAAAAAATATATATTTGGAATGTAAACAGGGATTCCATAGCGCTGTTTATGAAAGCGGCGTTTCATGGAATCAGCATACGGGGCTTTGTTACGTTTGGAGAATATGCAGGAGAGTCGTACATGAATCGTCCGGTAGTCGATATTCATGAAATGGAAACGGGCAGCGTGATTCTTGCCGCAGACAATGTTTTACAGGACGAAAGGAACATGCTGCCGGATGACGGAATAATATCCTGGTCAGACGTCCTGGAAGTAAATGAAGAGCTGTATGAAAAAAAGATTATCGTATATGGGACGGGGATGGGAGCGGAGACGCTGTGCGAGAAGCTTTTGGAGCATGGACTGGAAGCAGATCTGTTTTGTATGACAAAAAGAGAGCAAATCACGCAGTTTAAAGGGAAGCCAGTGATTGAGGCGGAAGATTTGCACAGGTATGAGGATTATGCCATATTAATATCCGTGAGATTTATGGAATACAGAATGCAGATTTTGGAAATTTTGCATGGATTTCAGGGATGCGTTTATTTGAATATGGAAGATATGAATTTGGCAGTAGCAGGCGCGACAAATTTCATACAAAATCTGGACGCTGCTTTTCGGGAACATAAAAAAATCTATTTATACGGCACCAAAAATGCAATGGCACAATGGATCGAACATGTATTGTCCGTCTATGGCATAGAAATCCAGGGATATGTGAATGAGGAAGCGGACGAACAAAAATGCATTGAGAGTATATATGAATTGTCTTATGAGGGAATGGAAGATAAATTTGTAATAATCAATGAGCATATTCCGGAACGAATCATCAGAGCAAGAGAACTTCTGGAATTTGCAGGTTTTTCTTTAGAAAACAGAAATTACGCGGGGTTTTTGACTTATACGGCGGAAAAGCGGCGTTTACTGGGAGAATTGCAGTTTTCGCCGGATCCTTTAACAGGCGTCAGCATTTTTTATCCGAAAGGAAAGGCAGGATGGAGTCTGTATGGAAAGGAAGAGGCAGGAAGAGTCCGAATTTTGGTGGGGGGAGGTTCTACTTCTTCCGAAGAATATCATGTGGAAAATTGGGCAAAAAAGCTATATAATAATTTGAATAAGGCAGGCGTTAAGACGACGATTTATAACGGAGCGCATCCGGGAGACGATATTGTGGATGAAATGCTGCGTCTGTTCAGAGATGGGGCGGCGATCCGGCCGCATATTGTGATTAGTATGAGCGGGGTAAATAATCTTCATCGGAAAAAGAGCGTAAGTCAATTTAATGAAGAAAGACTGTTTGATGGAATGAAAGCCGTATCAGACGGCAGGGAAATTTGCAGCGGCCTGTATTGCAGGGAATCCATGTATTCTTTCTGGGCAAGAAACATACAACTCATGAAATTAACATCTGAATTTTATGGGGCCAGCTTTTTCGGAGTTCTTCAGCCAATGAATATGACAATGGATCAAATGACAGTATGGGAAAAAAGCCTGTATGAGCAGGAGGAGCATAAAGAGGGGGCGAAAGAATTTGCAGGGAATGCAGAAAGCGGACGCGGATATATCAATATGCTGCGGTTGTTTGAACGACAGCATGAAATGTTTTTTGATGCATGTCATTACACGGATAAGGCTCATGAAATACTTGCGGATAAGATACAGGAAATTATCATGCCTGCAATTCAGCGGTTGCAGAGGAAAGGATAGATGCGCATGAATGACAGGAGAGTGGTTCTTGGCGCGGGCGGTTATGTTGAACTGGACGGAAAATTGTATTTTGCGGCTATAAATATGGCCGGTTTTTTCCAATATAATAAATCGACGGGAGAGCTTGCATGTTTGCCTTTAAAAGGTTCAGGGTTGAAAGAAGCGCAGCAGATTGGATATGCAGGCGTATGCAGATTTCAGGATAAAATTATTTTTGCGCCGTATCATGCGCATGATATTTTGATTTATGACGTGCAAAATCCAAAGAAATCAGGTAAAATGGATCTGGATTTGCTTCTGCCGGAATCCGGGCAATTATATCGCGAGTTTATCCATGCGGTTGCATATTCAAATTTGGTTTATTTTTTCGGATGGGATCACAGTGAAATTATCTGTTTAAATATGGATACGGAAACGGTATGCGTGGTGGACACATGGAAAGAGGCGATTGCGGCGCATATTGGCAGTCATGAGTTTATAGGAATCCATACAAGTGATTTGTGCATTTTGGAGGGAAGCGTTTGGGCGCCTCTGAATGAGAGCGGCTGCGTTCTGGAATTTAACTTGCAGACGAATGAAGCGGACGTGCATAGAGCATATGCTTCAAACATGAGGTATGCGACGATATGCTTCGATGGGTCTGATTTCTGGATGTCCGGAAACCAGAAAAAAATTGTCAGGTGGAAAAAAGGATCTGCAAAAACGAAAACAATTGAAGTGTTTCCGAAAGGCTTTCAAAAGGATTCAAAAGGAGGAGAAGATTATTTTTACATGAGTTTTTATAAAGCCGGATTCGTTTATTTTTTTCCATGGTTTGCAAATATGGCGCTGAGAGTAGACGTTCAAAGTGAAGAAGTGGAGATATTTTACCAGTGGGACGGACTGGTCATGTGCGACATGGTGCAGGAATGGGAAGACGACGCATTTTATCTGGAATGGTATGATTATCTGGATTTAGAGGAAAAAAGAAGCACCATGGTAATTGATCTGGATGGTAAAATTAGAGAAAAGAATATTTTTTCAATGGAAAGCTCTGCCGTTGCGTGGCCGGAATATGAAGACGATGATGGAATTTATAATGAGGACGCCATATTGACTCTGGAGAATTTTTTAGATAAAAGAGTTTGCTGTGAGGAGAGCCGGTCGGCCAGGCCGCATGAAACAGTTGGCCGCAAGATTTATTTGGAGGGAAAGCATTGGAACAGATAAATGAAAAAGAGAGTAAGCTGCCGTTTGTTTCTGTCATTATTTCTACATACAATCGGGCGCAGTATATAGGAATTACAATTGATAGTTTTTTGAAGCAGAGCTATTCGTCAGATTCGTATGAAATTATTGTATGCGACAATCATTCGCCGGATGACACCAAAAGAGTAATAGATTCCTATAAGAATAAGGAAAATGGTAAAGTGCGTTATTTGTTTGAAAAGCGGCAGGGAATGCATTATGCGAGAAATTATGCGGCGCGGCATGCAAAGGGTGATTTGCTGTATTTTACAGATGACGATACCATTGCGGACGTTCACTTATTACGGGAAATCGTTCAGGTCTTTCAAAATAAAAAAGTGGGATGCGCAAGCGGCAGAATTCTCCCCAAATGGGAATGCACGCCTCCGAAATGGGTAGAAAAATACTGCCTGAACGCGCTCCTTAGTTTGAATGATCTGGGAAAGGCTACGGAAATTTATGCGTATGATCCAGGTGTCTTTGGGTGCCATGAGGCAATAAGAAAAGATGTGTTTTTTCAGGTCGGAGGCTTTCATCCGGACTTGATTGGATCCGGAGCCGGGGTTGGAGATGGTGAAACAGGGATGAATGAGGATGTGAAAGCATTGGGGTATTGCTTTGCATACGTTGGGACATCTGTGATATATCATATGATACCTCCGCGACGAATGACGCAGAAATATTTAAATCAACGATTTGAATATAATGGGAATAGTGAATGTTATTTGCAGTACAGGAAAAAGCCGTTTACGAAAAAGGAGCTTCCGGGAAAGATAGTCAGATATTTGCTGGAATTTGTTTTTACAGAAACAAAAACTTTGTATCAGTGGAGCATTGGAGAGATGTCATTAAGATTTGTGCCGGCTGTTTTTTATTATTATGCTGCAAGAATCAAATATGACCTTCAGATTATAAAAAACGGAAAATTCAGGCGTTTTGTAGAAAATAATGACTGGTTTTGAAAGCAGGTTGAGCGTGAAAAACATAGAATTTATAAAGAAGAAAGAGAGATTGCTGGCCATTATTATACGCGATTCCTATACTTGCGAGGGCGTAGAATTTCTTACTCCGGAAGATTTCTCACAACAGGTTGCTTATATGCATCATCCTGCCGGCAAAGCGATTGACGCCCATGTCCATAATCCGGCTCATCGCAATGTGTTTTTGACACAGGAAGTTTTATTTATAAAAAAGGGAAAGCTGCGCGTAGATTTTTATGATGATTATGAAGACTATATGGAAAGCTGCGTCTTATGCGCGGGAGATGTCGTTTTGCTGGTGTCCGGCGGCCATGGATTTCATGTGTTGGAGGAACTGGAAATGATAGAAGTAAAGCAGGGGCCATATTCCGGAGACGCCGATAAAAAGCGTTTTTCCGGAATCAAAGAGGAAGAGGTCAGGATAAGGAGCAGCGATGGATTTTATACCGGTAAATGAGCCGTTGTTAAATGGTAATGAAAAAAAATACCTGTGCGAATGCATTGATACGGGATGGGTTTCTTCCGAAGGCCCATTTGTAAAGGAATTTGAACAGAAAATGAGCGCGGCTGTTGGGAGAACATATGGAATCGCAGTTTCCAACGGAACGGCGGCATTGGAGATTGCCGTGCGGGCGATTGGAATTGGGCCGGGCGATGAAGTGATTATGCCGACGCTTACCATTATTTCCTGCGCTATGGCCGTTACAAAGCTTGGAGCGGTGCCGGTTTTGATTGACAGTGATTTCTCGACATGGAATATGGACGTTGATAAGATAGAGGAAAAAATAACGAGCAAAACAAAGGCGATCCTGCTTGTCCATGTATACGGTCTTCCCGTTGAAACAGAGAAAGTTTTGGAATTGGCGAAGAAATATCATCTGAAAGTCATCGAAGACGCGGCGGAAATGCACGGACAGACTTATCATGGAAAGCCGTGCGGAAGCTTTGGAGAGATTAGTACGTTTAGTTTTTATGCAAACAAGCATGTATGTACGGGAGAAGGCGGCATGGTGGTGACGGATGACTGGGAACTGGCGCAGAAATGCCGTTCGCTCAGAAACCTTTGTTTTCAGCCGGACGCCCGATATGTGCATGAAGCCATTAGCGATAACTACAGATTTACAAATTTGCAGGCAGCAGTTGGACTTGCGCAATTGGAGCGGCTGGAAGAATTTATCGAGCGGAAAAAGGAAATGGGAAGGTATTATACGGAAAGGCTGCGGGACGTAAGAGGTCTGATGCTTCCGGTGGAAAAGACGGAGTATGCCGACAATGTTTATTGGGTATACGGAGTAGTTTTGGAGAAAGGCGTTTTGGCGGATAATAAGGAGATGCAGCAGCGTCTGGCAAAAAAAGGAATTGGAACACGGGCATTTTTCTGGTGTATGCATGAACAGCCGGTATATCAGAACGAGGGATTGTTTCTCAATGAAAAATATCCAAACGCTGAATATCTGGCAAGAAAAGGTTTTTATATTCCGAGCGGGCTGGCATTGGAAAAAGCCCAGATGGATATAGTTATATCTGCTATAAAGGATATTATGCGTCAATTGGAAAGAAAAGAAATTTGTTAAATGGAAAACGGTAAAGAAGGAAGCTTATGGATGTATTTAAAAATTATGCATACTATTATAATGCGTTTTATCGCGGCAAAGATTACAAGGCGGAGGCTAAGCAAGTCGACGTTTTGTTAAAAAAATACGGAAGCGACATTCATACAATCATAAATTATGGGTGTGGTACGGGCAGACATGATATTGAGCTGGCCAAAATGGGCTATCAGTGCAGGGGAGTTGACATAAGCGCTTCTATGATTCATATAGCCCGGGAAAATGCGGCCAAAGAACATGTCAATGTTGAATTTTCCGTTGCGGATATTCGGAAATTTGAGACGGAACAGGAATTTGACGCGGTCATATCTTTATTTCACGTAATGAGTTATCAGAATGAAAATCAGGATATACTGGATGCTTTTCGATCGGCAAAGAGCGTGTTAAAACCAAACGGAATATTGCTTTTTGACGTATGGTATGGACCGGGAGTGTTAAGCGATAAGCCTTGCGTCAGAGTAAAAGAAATAGAAGACGATCAATATAAGCTGGTAAGGATAGCCAGGCCGTCGATGTATGACAAGAAAAACCTGGTAGATGTGGATTATGAAGTATTTGTATTTGATAAGGAAACAAAAGAGACAAAGACAATTCATGAAATACATAATATGCGGTATTTTTTCAGGCCGGAGCTGGAATTTCTTTTACACGAAGCAGGATTTGAACTGATCGATAATCTGGATTGCCTGACGCTTGGAGAAACAGATTTTAATACCTGGACGAGCTATTTTGTCGCCAGATTGCAAGAGCGTTGAAAGGATATTTATGAATAAGAAAAAGATTGGATTAATATTGCCCTCAAGGCCAAAAGACGGGGGCGAACACCAATATGCCGTACTGGCGGCGCAATGCCTTTCTGAAAGGGCGGGCAAAGATTTTGATCTGATTGTGTTGAGCGGGAATGCATTTTGGAGAAAATGGTGTAAAAATATGGAGATTCCGTATCTTGGATGTCCTTATCCGGAACCGGAACAATGGGAGGAAGATTTTAATTACAGGCATCCGTCTCTTGCAAGACTGTACTATAGCTATATGACGCCTTTTGGAAGAAAAATCAGAGAAGAGAAAATAGATATTTTATTCGTAATACAGCAAAATATATTTGTTCCCAATTATAAAGTAAAGATTGTTGTCCCAGTCCATGATCTTATGCATAAATATGAGCCTGATTTTCCGGAAGTTCAGATGACATATGAAAAACGAGAGATTTGTATGAAAAGCATGGCGAAATACGCATCCTGCATATTGACCGATTCCAAACTGGGCAAGAGACAATTTGAAGAATCTTACATGGAAGGGCGTACGCAAAAGCGCGTCGTGAGCCTGCCCTTTGTCGCACCCGGGCATGTTTGGAAAGCAGCTGAGGAATACGTTGCCGTGCCGGACAAATATGTTTTTTATCCGGCGCAATTCTGGAAGCATAAAAATCATGCGAATTTAGTCCGGGCGATTCATATCCTGAAGAAGGAAATAGAAGATATTCACCTGGTTTTGGTTGGATCAGAAAAAAATTATTTGAAAGAGATACGGAAATTAATAGCGGAACATGGGTTGGAGAGCCATATTACAATACTGGGTTTTGTCAGCAATGAGACAATCACGTATTTATACAGACATGCCATTGCCATGATTATGCCGTCGTATTTTGGCCCAACCAATATTCCTCCGTTGGAAGCCATGGCTCTTGGGTGTCCCGTTGCCGCTTCTGATAAGTACGCGATGCCGGAGCAAATCGGGAATGCAGGACTTTTGTTTAACCCGGATTCTCCCGAGGAAATCGCGCGCTGCATCAAAAGTCTCTGGACGGATGAAAAGCTGCGTGAGAGAATGCGGCGTCTTGGCTGCCGCAGAATGAAAAGATGGACGAAACGGGAATTTGGAGAGAAATTATATAAGATTATAAAAGCGATTTGACAGATGAAATGAAGAGGTGTAGAGCATGAAAGTAAAAATGAAGCGTGCGGCGCGTGTATTGTGCATCTTAGCGGGAGGGGGAATTGCCGGGATGATCGCAGTCGGGCGCCTGGGGAAAAAAACGGCAAAGGAGCAGCAGCACGCCATTCGGGCGCAGCAGGTTGCGCTTCAAATGATGGCGCGTTGGATCAAGCTAAAACAGGACGGCAGACAGCTGGCGGAGTATTTTGAGAGAGAAAATTACAGAAGCATTGCAATCTATGGAATGGGACGTCTCGGGGAGTGTTTGCTGAGAGAGTTGGAGAAAAGCAGTATCACAGTCAGGTATGCCATTGACCGGCAGGCGGAAAATATATGCGCCGATATTGACGTTGTAACCATGGATGATGAATTGGAAGATGTAGACGTAATTGTTGTTACACCTGTGCATAGCTTTGATGAGATTGATTTTGAATTATCGAAAAAAACAGATTGCCCGATTTTATGTTTAGAAGACGTAATATTTGATTTGTAAAGTATCAATTGTTGAGGTTTTGGAAGTAAAGCACGCAGAGGTAGAATTATGTTATTGATTACATCCATGATGAACAATGGAAAAAAGGCAGATATTCTGAATCAGCAAGAAGCGGTCAGGACATGGAAAGATATGGGGTTTCGCGTGTTGTCTGCCAATATAAAAGAAGAGATTTATACGTTAAAAAAAGATTTTCAGGATATAGAATTTGTAGAATTGAAAAGAAGCGGGAAAGAGCGGTATGGAAAACCAATACCATTTATTTTTGACATGTTCCGGATATTGGAGCAGTACGCAAAAGAGTCCGAATTATGCGGGATTATTAATTCTGACATATATTTAAGGAATTTAGAGTCAGAAGATCTGGAAGATGCGCTGAAAGGGAGTACGGAGAAAATTCTTTGCGCGCACCGGTACGATATTTTAGAAAAAGATGATATGGACGGAGAATACTACTTTTCAGGCATTGACGCTTTTTTTATGAGAAAAGAGACGCTGCGTATTTTTGAGGATTCCGCCTGTGCGTTGAGCAAGCCGGAATGGGATCATTGGGTCGTGTATCATGCCCTGTTAAATCATATAAAAGTATTCGAAATTAAAAACGCGGTGGCGTTTCATGTGAAGCATGAACAGAGATGGACGCCTTTTGAAAGCAATTCTATTGGACGAAGCGGAAAAAAGGATGTGTACGGAGAGGAATATTATGATTTGACGAATCAGGCGCTTGCAGATATAGAAGGCAGAATTTTATTAAAAAGGGATGTGCCTGAGGAATTACTGGTGACAGAACAGGAGCGTCCGTATTTTTATTTTGAAGAAGACGCGCTTCGTCTTGCGGGAATGGAAATGAACCGTCATCAGGCGGATGCAGTAAAATGCCCATTGGGAGTGGGGTATTTCAGAGGAAAGGATTTTAAACGGATCTGCGCGCTGCATGGCGATTTGGCGGAGAAAGAGATCTGCATTTATAAGCATGGAGCAGAAAAAGGAAAAACAGCGAATATTGGTGAAATTGCCGTCTATGTCGATTTTATGCAGACAAAGGAGGCAAAATCATTGCGGCGTTTTTATGTCTATTCCGCGGGACGGGCGGGAAAGCTGATGATAGACTGTTTGTTATGGAATCATATTATGCCTTTGGGATTTATAGACAAAGATTCTAATTTGTGCGGGACAACCTATAAAGGGGTCCCTGTTTTTGGTTTAGAAGCGTTGGGGAATACGAAAGATTATGACAAAATTCTGATTGTCAGCAATTTGTATGTGGAAGAAATATATCAGGAATTAAGCCGGCTTGTGGAGAAAGAAAAACTTCTTGTTGTTTAATGGAAAATGGAAAGGTTTGATGAAATGAAAAAGGAAATTGTTCTCGTTACCTCGATTGCCCCTAAAAATATAGAAAACCAGCAAGAGGCGATAGGATCCTGGATTGCAAACGGATTTCGCGTGATTTCCTGCAATGTGATTGAAGAGCTTGAAAGCATACAAAGATATTTTCCGGATGTGGAATTCGTGGAGCTTTCGCGCCATGCGGCAGAAGTCATAGGAAAGCCCTGCCCGTACATCTATGATTTGCTGCAGATTTTAAAAGCAAAGGCAGACGCGGTATGCGGAATCGTAAATTCAGATATTCATATACGCGGCATTTCTGAGGAATTTTTCGACTTTGTCCGGGAAAGCGCAGAGACATCCGTTGTTTTCGCAAGGCGGCAGGAGGTTGAGAAAGCGG
Organism: uncultured Lachnospiraceae bacterium; assembly: GCA_951800425.1. GTDB lineage: Bacteria > Bacillota > Clostridia > Lachnospirales > Lachnospiraceae > Roseburia_B. The sequence continues at coordinate 11,221 of CATOKN010000001.1, read as the reverse complement.
AAGATATGCATACGCTGGATTCCTGTATGTTTTTGGGAGGCGTGGACTTGTTTTTGTTTCACAGAGAAATGATAAACGCGTTTGAAGACGACGGTTTGATTTTGGGACAGGCAATGTGGGATTACTGGCTTCCAATTATGGCGAAAGAGCATGGGATCCCATTAAAAGAACTGGTCAATCCGGTTTTGTTTCACATAAAGCATGCGTTTCAATGGGACGATGGAGTTACAGATGTAATTTCGAAAAACATTTGTCAGAAGCATTTTAAAAATGTGGATGACGACGAGGCGGTTTTCTTTCTGAAAGACAGATTTTTTGCGCTTATAACAGAGGCGGATAAAATTTGCTATGTAACGGAGGATATGAAAAAAAGACGGGTTCTGGTTGTTGGAAAAGAAGAAGATGCATATGGCAACCGGTTAGAATTGGGACGTCAGACGCATAAGAATATTACTTATGCGGGAGAACAGGAAGCGTTGATACAAAATCTTCCGAAACAATATGAGTATGTGATATACCTTCCATACCGCGTTTGGATGACGGAAGCGTTTGTTTCCGCCATAATTTGGATTATGGAAAGCTACCGGATCCATGGGATGCGGATGCATGTATATCTTCGGGGCAATGTGTCCAAAGCAGTGAAAATTGGAAATTGTAATGAAAAGATGCTTTTAGACTTCAATGAGGATTTGCCTCCTTTGGCCATATACAAAGCAGGCGCGGCAGAATGCAGCCCAATGGATATGAACGCGTTGTTAAAGCCGTGCAGGATTTGCCTGGGAGGCGTTTGGTCAGAGGAAGATACCGGGGTAATCTGGAGAAAACAGAAAACGGAAGGGAAAGTCTATATTTTTCCGGCAGGCTATATGGCCAGAAGATGGGTAAAGGAATTTCGCGATGTGGCGGAAGAAATAGAGATTGAGGGATTTATAGATAATAATTCCGATATGGAGGGCAGGGTGTTTCATGGCGTCAGGGTATACGATGTCAACGTGTTAAAACAGGTGGAACAATATGACAAAGTGCTTATCGTTACCAATCTGTACACGGATAAAATATATGAGCAGCTATTAAATATGATTCCGAAAGAGAAGATTATAATATGGAAAAATGAATTTGACGCACAACTCTGGATGGAAATCAGAAATCAGATAAAAGTAGACGGACGTCCGGAGGTTGAATGAAATGATTAGATTTTGTGATAAAGAAGTATGCTGCATATCAGAAGCAGAGCTGGACAGGCAGATATTAATGGCCTACTTTTTTGACGGAAACAGAAGAGAACCGGTATGCGTTTTGGATGAAAGCGGAAAGTTTGTCGGAATCATTACGTATGATTTGCTTTTGGGGAAAAATTTAAATGACGCTATAAGAAAAGACTGCCTTATTTTAGATGATAATATCTGGAAAAACGGGCGAAAGATGTTTTTGCAATATGAGAAAAACTTTGGCGGGGAAATATTGATACCTGTTTTAAATGAGGAGAGGTATCTCTTATGTTTTGCATGGCAGGATGAAGAAGCGAACAGGGAATTGCGGATGCTGGATGAGTTAATGGAATGCGGCGACGCGGCGGGATTTGCAGAGCTGTATCCGGAGTATGACTGCGTAACCGTGCGAGGCTGCAATGAACTTGCCTATTCCTTTGTACAATATCTGGAAAAAGCAGGTATTTTGGTCAATGTGACAGGCGTAAACTGGAGCAGTCTTGAACTGGGAAAGAAGCATGCGCAGGAGTGGAAAGAGGAAGAGGCTGCGGATTATAGGAAGTACACCGTTCATGGAGAGGGCGTTTCGGAAAAGAAAATCAATATAGAGGAGCGAAGCAGCGTATCGGCGGAATTTGAATGTATCGATCGTATTTATGAAGAAAATATCAAAAAGGGAATGATAAAAGATACAAAGGAAGATCCGGCCGGCGTTATCCATAAACTGCGGGGAAAAAAGATTGGGATTTTAAATATGGCGCAGGCGTCTTTGAATGCGTATGATTTTCTTTTGAAAAACGGCATTGATATTTGTTGTTTTGTGTCTGATCGTTTACAGGACCATGGACAGGAGTTGTTTGGGAAAAAGGTATTGAAAATTTCTCATGCAATGACTGAAATGGAGGATATGGTGTTTTTAGATGCGGAAAATAAATATAGTTCATGGGGGTTTGGCCAGGCGGATATGTGTCATTACTTTGGCTATAAAAGAAATGAGAAATTTTTCATGTTCAGGGATTATGCGGAACTTCCATGGAACGGTTTGTATCATATTATGCGGCACAGGCTGAGTTCTTCTGACGGGAAGATGATACTGGCGGGAGATTATCATTTGTGTCTCTGGCTGAATCAGATGCTTGCGGCGCGGGATGAACATATGCGGGGCAGGATTGCGTATTGCGATATTTTAAATGAACATGAACAATGCGATGGGAGAATGCCGTGGATAAATAGCCATGAGGTTCAAAAACAAGATTTTTGCCTGCTGGCGCTTCCGAATTTTAACTGCAATTTTGAAGATAATAAGAAATGTTTAAAAATGGCAAAGGATGAATATAAAAAGAGATTTTGGGAGCAAAATATTACAGACGTATCTGAGTATTCCGTAGATCAAATGATTTTAGCGAAATGGCCAAATATGAAAAATTCTAAAAAATGGCAGGTGGGCGGAGTCCTGCTTGGTTCGATTGATTCTTCCTGTGGAAATGTGTTTTTCAGGGAAATATTGGACGGTCATCCGCAAATCATGATGATAGACTATTGTTATTTGAACGACAATTTAATTTCAATTTGTTTTCGTCTTGCAAAGGAAAAGCGCGAGAATATTCTGCCGTTGTTATGGAAATTGTACGATGAAAAAATATTTTATGGATTTCAGCAGGATGAAATATGGGATGCGTCAGGAAAGCAGGCGTTTCATCAGAATATGCAGAAACTTTTAACGGAACAGGAAAGTTTTACGCCGGGAGAATTGTTTGTTATCATTCATGTTGCTTATGCCAGAATGCTTGGACAGAAAGTGGATCATATTTCTGACATGTTTATTTATTGGGAGCCGCATTTTGTCGCCAGAGAAATGGAAGAGGAATATACGGCATGGCTGAATAATCTGACGTCAAAAGGCACGATTGTGAGCGTCGTGCGAAATGCCTGTATACAAGCCGGTTCCGTCCTGAAATCCTGGAAGAGCCAAAATTTATTTACTGTCATGAGATTTTTGCCGTTCGCCATGAGCAGACGTGATCCATGGAATATAAAAAACTATTTGGGCTGGAATCGAATTTCCATAAAATTCGAAGATCTGAAAACAGAACCGAAAAAAATAATGGAAGATCTTTGTGATAAAACGGGTCTGCAATGGTCAGATCGGCTGCTTGAGACGTCGTATCGCGGAGCGCCTGATTGCGACGGATTCCGGTTAAATCCGGTATACAATGCTTATGATGAATTGATTTCTTCTTTTGACAGATTTCGAATTTCCCTGATTTGCGGCGCGTGGCAAAAAGATTACGGTTATCCATATGCAAGAAGCCTGGATTTTAGCAGAAGTGAATTGCAGAAAATCTTTGATAAACCGTTTTGGTTTGAAGAAGATGCTTCGCTTGACAATGAGGACGTTCGGAAAAATTACAGAAAATTCAGGCGGAAAATTCTTCGGATAAATCTCTGGAAAAACAGAAGAAAGGAGATTATGGGAAAATGAACACGGCGTTAATTCTCGCAGGCGGTCTTGATCTGAGATTTCAAATGGACATACCGAAACAATTTGTAAACGTAAACAACAGGCCGATTATCGTATACACACTGGAAAGCTTCCAAAATCATCCGGATATTGACGAAATTGTCGTTTCCTGTCTTTCCGGCTGGGAGGAGCTTGTCCGGGTGTATGGAAAGCAGTTTAATATTACAAAGTTAAAAGATATAATACCCGGAGGAAAAGACGCGCAGGAATCTACATATCGGGGACTTGAAGCAATGAAAGACAGAATGGAGTCCGGAGACATAGTGGTTGTCCACGATGCAATCCGGCCAATGGTATCGGAAGAGATTATTACAAAAAGCATGCGTATGTGCAGAAAAAAAGGCATGGGAGTAGCCGCTACTTATATTATGGATACCATTATGAATTCCGGGGACGGGACGGAAGGATACGAAAGCATCAACCGTTATAAAATTATGAAAGTACAGACGCCGCAGTCTTTTGATTTTCAGCTGCTCTGGGAACTGCACAACCGGGCCATACGGGAAAACTGCCTGGGCGCGTGGGACAACAGTTCCATGATTACGAATCTGGGAGAAAAAGTCTGTTTTTCCAAAGGCTCTGACTTAAATCTGAAAATTAACACGGTGGAAGATGTAGAAATGTTTCGGGCGCTCTATCAGATGAAGCATCCGGAAGAAGTCATGGAAGAAAAGCAGGGAAATGAATGATGACGACAGCAATTATACTTGCCGGAGGAAATGGAAGCCGGACAAATCAGGATATACCAAAACAGTTTTTTAACGTCTATGAAAAGCCGTTAATTATTTATACCCTGGAAAATTTTGAACGGCACGAGGAAATTGACGCGATTTTAGTCGTCTGTCTGGAGGGTTGGCATGAAGTGCTGTGGGCGTATGCCAGGGAATATAATATTACGAAATTAAAATGGGTGATCAGCGGAGGAGAGGACGGACAGGAATCGACGAGGAAAGGAATCCTGGCTTTAAGGGACGTTCTTGGGCCAAAAGATACGATTTTGGTTCACGACGCGATTCGGCCCTATTTGCCGGAAGAAATCATTACGGACGCTGTTTCTGTCTGTAAAAAATATGGTTCCGGTTTAAGCGCGGTGCGCTGTCAGGAGACGATTGTACGGACGGACGACGCCGTTTCCGGAGATGAGAGCATTTCCAGAAACGAAATTATGCGCGTGCAGACGCCTCAGGCATATGCGTATGGAAAGGCTCTGTGGGCATATGAAGAGGCCGAGCGAAGAGGTATTCGGGGAGAGGTCTATATCAATACGCTGATGATTAAGCTCGGAGAACGCGTTTATTTTTCAAAAGGAACGAATAAAAATATAAAAATTACGACGATAGACGACGTGGAGCTGTTCAAAGCTTTGTGCAGACTCAAAAAAGAAGATTGGGTAAAGAAAAAGAGCCGGACGTTATGACAATATTAGAAAAACTGAGAGATGGCAAATAATCATGAGGAGAGATAAATGGAATTTATGGAACGCGTGCGGGAAAATCCGGAATACGACAGCCAGATAAAAGCGTGTGCGCGCGAAGCGTTTGCATGGGCAATGCTAAAAGATAAAACCGTGCTGATTACCGGAGCGACGGGGATGATTGGAACCGTTCTGGTTGATATTTTGATGCGGCGAAACCGGGAACATAAAGAAAATATCCGCGTCATTGCCGTTGGAAGAAATGAAGAAAAGGCAGGGAAACGACTGGGACGGTACTTAAACGACGACAATTTTTCTTTTCTGTGTCAGGACGTCTGTAAGAGGTTTGAATTTGTGAAATGCGATTATATCATACATGGGGCGAGCAATACGCATCCCCTGCAGTATGCGCAAGATCCCATCGGCACGATTCGCGCCAATGTATCCGGCACGGAAAACATGCTTGAGCTTGCGGCGGCGCAGGAAAATTGCAGACTGCTTTTTTTGTCTTCCGTAGAAGTGTATGGGGAAAGCAGAGACGGCGCGGATATATTTGACGAAGCGTACTGCGGTTATATTGACTGCAATACGATGCGGGCGGGTTATCCGGAAAGCAAGCGGCTGGGAGAAGCAATGATTCAGGCATATATTGCCCAAAAGGGTGTAGACGCCGTAATTGTGAGACTGAGCCGGACGTACGGGCCGACGATGCAGCCGGATGACAGCAAGGCAATTGCACAGTTTATTCAAAAAGCCGTGCATCGCATGGATATTGTATTAAAAAGCGAAGGAAAGCAGGTATATTCTTATATATATGCCGCGGACGCTGCAAGGGCCGTTTTGAAAATACTGTTGTCGGGGCAATGCGGCGAGGCATATAATGCCGCGGGATTGGATTCGGATCTGTCGCTCAGGGAACTGGCGGACATGCTGGCGAAAGAAGCCGGCTCCAATGTCATATTTGAATTGCCGGACGCGCTGGAAAAAAGCGGATATTCGACTGCGACGAAAGCGGTTTTAAATATAGATAAGCTTCGGCGTCTTGGCTGGGAAAGCCGTTTTGATATGGCGGAGGGCCTTGGCTGTACGGTGCGCTTGCTGCGGGACGCAGCATTGGGAGAATAAGGCAATCGTCCGTCAGTCTGACAGCCGGGCATTTTTATCAGAAAAGAATATGGGCTTAAGAAAATAACAAACATGCCGATATATAAATTATAGTGTCCAAACATAAAATGAAGAAAGGATAGGCCAAGAGGGCCGGGTGGAAAATCATGGAAGATAACAGGGCAGAACAGAGAGAAGCGTTGGAGGTTTTGACCGATTTTAACGAGCGAGTACTTAAAAATATGAAAATTATCGTAAAGGAATTGTCAGGCGAAAGGCTGGAGGATACCAATCAGTTTTTAAAAGGCATTGTCGATGCGATGAATTGGGAAATAGAAGTAGTCAATGGAACGATTGGCATGCTGAACGAGGGCAGGGAACGCATCGATAAGGAAGCGTTTAACGCGGCTGTTCTGAAATTCGGAGACGCAATCAAAGCCAATGAAGACGCGGCGATGGCAGAAGCGATTACAGCATTGATTCCTGTATTTGAAAATTTAGGAGAGGCGGCAAAAGAAGTAACTGCATAAATGAAATCAGGAAAAAGCCAGCTTTTGAAGCAACAGAAGCTGGCTTGATTTTGTTATAACAGAGGAGAGGAAGACTATGAGCGGTTGCATGAACATTGCAGTTGCGGCAAATGAGGCGTTTTTTAAATATTTATATGTGATGCTGACTTCGCTGCTTGAAAATAATAAGTCGCATCCAATCAGGCTGTTTCTGCTTTCGGTAGATATAGGAGAAGCACAGGAAGAACAGATTGGAAATTTGGTCAAAAAATATGGACAGGACTTTTGTTTTATGAAAATAGACAAGAGCCGTTTTCCAAAAGAGCTTCCAGTAAACGAGACAATTACGCTTGAGACATATTTTCGCTTTGCGCTGATTGATTTGCTTCCGGCAGAACTGGAACGGATTTTGTATCTGGACGTAGATGTGATTGTCAATAAGTCCTTGCATGAGTTTTATGAAATGGATTTTGAAGATAACTTTTTTTGCGTATGCAGGGACGTAACGGCGGATGTGACCGAGCGGATTGGCCAATCCGAGGTTTTGAATTCCATTCGGGCGGCCGGGCGGTATTTTAATGCAGGAATTTTGCTGTTTAATCTGAAAAAACTGCGCGAGTCAACAAGTTTTAGCTTTCTGATGCAAAAGGCTTTGGAAATGAAAGACGAACTTACATTTCATGATCAGGATTTGCTGAACTGCGTTTTTCGAAACGCCGTGAAATATGCAGACCCGCTGCAATACAATCTGATAGCCAGAACGGCTTATAATGCAGGATACGGTTATCAGGAGGTTAAAGAGAACGTAACGATTCTGCACTATGCCGGTTCAAAGCCATGGGATTACAAAGACGTGCGTTATGCGCTGGAAGAGTTTTGGTGGGAATACGCGAAAATGACGCCTTATTATACGGAGCTTCTGGAGCGCATGATACTTTCAGAAATAAGAACGGGGTATATGGAACGGCTGTTTCGGGATTTAAAACGGGAAAATGATGAGCTGGAGGCCATCGTAGACAGGTGTATGAATTTGTTGAAATCCAAAGCGGGGGGGTATTATGCCTCCCAAAAGGCAGCCTGAAAAGTGAGGAGTATATAGGATGAAATATGGACTGATATATTACAAAAATACGGAAAATCTGGGCGATGATATTTTAAGCTATGCAGGAAAACAATTTCTTCCGCAAGTTGATTATTATATAGATCGGGAAAATATGGATTTGTTTTTACCAGAAGAAAAGGAATATGTAGCGGCAATTTTAAATGGGTGGTATATTCATTACAGCTATACGTTTCCTCCGTCGCCTTATTTAATTCCATTTTTTACAGGCGCGTATTTTAACAGGGATACTCTGATTTATGGAGATTATTCTTATTTAGATGAATACGCGGTGGATTATATGAAAAAATTTGCACCCATCGGGTGCCGCGATCAACATACGGCGGACGTCCTGAATGAAAAAGGAATTGAAAGCTATTTTTCCGGCTGTCTGACTCTGACATTGCGGAAGTTTCAGGATGTCGAACCAAATCACGCGGTGATTCTGACAGATGTTTCAGAGCGTATCATAAAGCATATTGAGAACTTGCTGAACGGGAAACCTGTTATTTCATGGACGCATCGTTTTACAAAGGAAGAAAAAGGATGGGACAGCTGGGAAAAGCGCGAAGAGCGGCTCGAAAAATATTTAAGGGCTTATCAGGGAGCGGATCTGGTTGTAACTACCAGGCTTCATTGCGCGCTCCCGTGCATTGCGTTGGGAACGCCGGTGATTTTAATTGTGAATCGAAACGACGATTATCACAACAGAATCGAAAGCTTTTCCGGGTTTTGCGCATGCTTTAGTGAAGAAGAGCTTTTGGGAGGACTGGCGGATTCGATGCTTGTGAATTATCCGAACAATCAAACGCCGCATCAGCTTGTGGAAGAAATGAAAAAGGGCGTGAATCAGTTTATCGCTGATATGTCGTCTCATCCGCAGGATATAGCGCGGCTTCCGGAAATCTCCCTGTATCGGGAAATGTATATGGAACGCGGCAACAGTATGAGGCGCGCGCTTGAGACTTTGCTGGTCAAGCAGGATATTATGGTGCATAATTTTGCATGTGAGCGGCAGAAGGATATGGAGATGATGGAAAGCGTTATGGCGCTTGCAAAAAAAGTTGCCGATAAAATTTAGCAGAAACAGGAGAGAGACGCCATGATTCTCAAAAATGAAAACGATATTTACATTTATTTTGAAACAATCGCTCAGTTAGAACCGAAAACAATCCTTGACGTTGGAATGTTTTTAAAGAGAATTGGAAGCGTTTCCAGAAAAGCAATGGACGGCGGCGTACCGGAGGACGTTCGTCTGGACGGGGTGGATTTTTTCCCGGATACAGATTTTCCGGTGTGGAAAACAATATACCATACCATTTTTGAGAAAAGCTTTTTTGACAAAAAGAATGCGTTTCGATATGATCTGGCGGTATGTTTGGGTTTCCGTGAAATTCAGAAGAAAGAAAGCGACTGTTTTCCAATGATGAAACAAATCGGACAGTCTGCGCGCCATCTGCTGACAGATATGGGAGAAGAGCAATGGGGCTTATACTGGCCGAAAGCCAGAGGCATTGACCTGAATGTAGAAAAAGACAGTTACTTTCTTTTGGATTTGAGGTAAAGCGGTATGGATACGAGAATCTATGTAATGACGCATAAGAAACTAGAACAGATACCGGATGAACTGTACATTCCGCTGCAGGTTGGAAAGGCGGGAAAAGAAGATTTCGGCTATGTGGGAGACGACCTGGGAGATCATATATCGGAGAAAAACGCCAGATACTGTGAATTGACAGGAATGTATTGGCTGTGGAAAAATGTCAGATGCGACGTGATTGGCGTTTGTCATTACAGACGTTTTTTTGTAAAAGAAGAAAAGCTTTTGAGCCGGGATTATATTGAACATAAAGTGCGGAAATATCCGATTATCGTTCCAAACAGCAGCTGCGTAAAAGACGCGGACGCATACGAGCATTATGCGAAAAGGCACTATGCGAAAGATTTGGATTTGTGCCGGGAAATACTTCTGAAAAAGAGTCCGGAATATGCGGCCGCATTTGATTTTGCCATGGAGACAATTTTAGTGTCCGTTGGAAATATGTGGATTACGCGCAAGGATATTTTCGACCGTTACTGCGAATGGCTGTTTGCGATTCTTTTTGAGGTGGAAAAGAGAATTGATTTCAGCGGCTATGATGATTATCAGCAACGGGTAATGGGATTTTTGTCCGAGCGCCTGTTTCGCGTGTGGCTTTTTATGCAGCCGGAGGCAGTATGGGAAGAAAATATGAAGCTGATTGAGCCGTCCGAGTTTTCCAATGCGGAAAAAAGAATAGACCTGATATATCGGTATGTGAAATTAAAAATCGATCCCGTGCTGCGCCTTTACAAATCGGACGCGCCCCGTAAGACGCTTGCCGCTCCTTTTTGCTGCCAGGATGATTTTCATGGAAAAATTCCGGTATGGGTGTGCTGGTGGCAGGGAGAATCCGAAATGCCGGAACTGATCCGGCGCTGCATCAGCAGTTTAAAGAGAAATCTTCCGACAGAGAAAACAGAGCTTAAGCTGATTACGCTGGAAAATTGCATGCGGTACGTGACCTTTACCGATACGGTGATTCGAAAATTTAACGAAGGAAAAATTACGTATACGCATCTTTCCGATTTGCTGAGAGCCGAGCTTTTGTATCGCTACGGAGGCATGTGGGTGGATGCGACGTATTATGTGGCCCGGCCGATCCAACCGGATATTTTTGCCTTTCCGGTTTATACGCTCCGGTTTCAAAAACCGATTTGGGAAGCAGATATTACAAAGGGCAGATGGTCCGTAAATCTGTGGCATACGGCCAGTGGCAAAAAGCTGTTTTCGTTTTTAATGGAGAGCTTATGGTATTACTGGGAAGTCGAGGAAAAGCTAATCGATTATTTTCTGGCCGACTACGTCATTGCCGTGGCGAAAGAAGCGTTTGCAGACGTTAAAAATGAGCTGGAACAGTGTGTCTGTACGGAAAAGAGCGTATTTGATCTGCATCGTTTGATGAATTGTAAGTATACGCCGGAAAGAATGGAGCAGTTACAAAAAAATCAGACTTTTTATAAATTAAATCGTCATGCAGGATACCGAAAGGCAAATATTGCGGGAGAGGAAACGATATATGGACATATTGTCAGTCTGCATCATTGCAAAGAATGAAGAAAAAAATATTGAGCGGTGTCTGGAAAGCCTGAAAAATTATCCGTTTGAAGTGATCGTGGCGGATACCGGCTCTATGGATCGGACGAAAGAAATATCCCTGCGCTATACTAAGCGGGTATATGATTTTGTCTGGAGGGACGATTTTGCGGCGGCAAAAAATTTTGCCGTTTCCAAAGCTTCGCATTCTCACGTGATGATTCTTGACAGCGATGAATACATTGAGTTTT